>SLOR01000190.1 GCA_007132395.1 Bacteroidales bacterium | reverse complement strand
ATAGTTTTAAGGACCGGATGCTGTATAGCAGGGGAACCCCCAGCATTTGCTCAGCCTGCGCAAAGGCCGAAAACATTTCAGGGAGATATGCATCAATGCGGCCAGCTTTTTTGAGTGTACGAAAAACAATGGGAATAAAAGCCCCGCCTGCCACCATAGAAGCTGCTGATGGCGAAGACTCGTCCATAACCAGAAAGTCAGCCTTGCTTTTCCAAAGTTCAAGTGCAAGCATGCTGCCTGCCAGCCCCTGCCCTGCTAAGAGTATGCGGGTTGATTTCAAAACTCAAGAGGTTTTACATAATACAAATCTCATATTTAAAGATACCGCTTATATCCCAAACCCAAAAAATCCGCAGGAAATTTTGTAACTTTATGTTAGAAAAACTATCATTTGCATATAACTATGTTTTTATATAACACACTTAACAAAGAGCAACTGCTGGCGCGCCTTAAGGCTGAAAAATTCCAAAGAAAAACCCTGTCCTTTTACCGCTATGTTACCATTGACCAACCCATGGAATTCAGGGATATGTTATACTTCAGGCTGGATACACTTGCCTGCCTGGGACGAATCTATGTGGCCCGTGAGGGGATAAATGCACAGATGAACCTGCCGGAGCACAAAGTTGAAGACCTGATAAAATTGCTCAACAGCATACCCCAACTCAGGGATATGCCCATAAAATGGGCACTGGAAGATCATCAGGTTTCATTTTTGAAACTCAAAATCAAAGTCCGAAATAAAATTGTTGCCGATGGCCTGGATGAAGCCGTTTTTGACACCACCAACGTGGGCCGACACCTCTCCCCTCTTGAATTTCACGAACAAAGCCAGCGCGATGATGTAATCGTGGTGGATATGCGCAATAACTACGAAAGTGAAGTGGGAAGGTTTGAGGATGCATGGTGCCCGGATGCCCAAACCTTCAGGGAAGAAGTGGAACTGGTGGTTAGCGAGCTGGCGGATCAAAAAAACCAGAAAATATTACTGTACTGCACCGGGGGCGTACGCTGCGAAAAAGCCAGCGCATGGCTGCGCCACCATGGTTTCAGCGATGTTAACCAGCTACACGGGGGCATCATTGCCTATGCCGCTGAAATAAAGGATATGGGTCTCCCCTCCCGCTTTATCGGGAAAAACTTTGTATTTGATGAGCGACTGGGTGAAAGGGTCACAGATGATGTAATTGCACACTGCCACACCTGCGGCAATGCCTGCGACAACCATTACAACTGCAGCTGGGACCCCTGCCACAAGCTGTTTATCCAGTGCGATGAATGCCGTGAGCCATTCATGGGATGCTGCAGCAAAAATTGCAAGCACAGCCTGGTAAGCCACAATCTTCAACCACTTAAACCCCATCCATATGTTGCCTGACCCCCAACTCAACTTCTGGGCACACACCCCTGCCCCCCTTATGGTACTGGCACCTATGGAAGATGTTACCGATACAGCCTTTCGCGAACTGGTAATGCGTATTTCGCAACCCGGTCAACTGCAGGTGGTATATACTGAATTTACCAGCACCGATGGTTTGTGCCACCCTGTGGGCCGTAAAAGAGTGGAAGAACGGCTGAAGGTATCCGATACAGAACGCCGGATGCTGCGCGAGAACAATGTAAAAATCGTAGCACAGATATGGGGGAAAAACCCTGAAAAATATCGACAGGCCTTGCAGTATATAACCGACAACTACGAGTTTGACGGTATTGATATCAACATGGGATGCCCGGTGCGCAAAGTAGTTGCCCATGGCAGCTGTTCGGCACTCATCGACAATGAAAGCCTGGCTGCTGAAATCATCGATGCAACCCGCCAGGGTACACATCTACCCCTGAGCGTGAAGACCCGCCTGGGCGTAAAAAAACCAGATACAGAAAGATGGATGACATTTCTGCTGCAACAACCCCTGGAAGCCATCATCCTGCACGGGCGTATTCAGAAACAAATGTCGGAAGGATTGGCCGACTGGAATCAGATTGCCCTGGCCGCCCGGTTAAGAAACCTGATGGCGCCTTACATTAAAATTATTGGAAACGGAGATGTGGAATCCGTGCAGGAAGGCCATGATAAAAGCAGTGAATTTCAAACCGATGGAGCAATGATAGGCCGGGGTATCTTTAAAAATCCATGGCTGTTCGCTCCTCTTAAAACCCAAATCAGCAGGGAGGAAAAACTGCAAACGCTCTTGCTTCACCTGCAACTGTACGAAAAAAGCTGGAGCAGCATAAAAAACTTTGCTATTCTGCGCAGGTTTTTCAAAATTTATCTCACTGGTTTTGATGGCGCTGCCGTGCTGCGTGCCCGGATGATGCAGGTAAATACCTATGAAGAAGCACGGGAGTCCATCAAGGAGTTCAATGCATTTGTGGCAAAATCTGAGAGCCACACAATCCTTTCCTGAAAAAACTGCAGAATGTTTGAAAACTCCTGGTGCGCTTTTGATTATAAAGCCTTAATTTTGCTTTTAAAATTTTTCAAAAACCCATTTTCCCTGTTTCTAACTCACGAGGCGGAATATTATTACCGGGAAAGGTAAAGTTTAAATAAGGCATGTATTCCATCATTGATATAGAAACCACCGGGGGCAACCCCTACCGCGATAGGATAACCGAAATCGCCGTTTATGTGCATGATGGCAAAAAGGTGGTAAAGGAATACCAGACCCTTATTAATCCCGAGCGACGTATCCCTCCTTTTATAGCCCGCATGACTGGTATCACCGATGATATGGTGGCACGTGCACCCCGGTTTTATGAAGTAGCCAAACAAATTGTAGAAATAACCGAGAACACCATTTTCGTGGCACACAATGCCAGTTTCGATTACAATTTCATAAAATCTGAGTTCAAAAATCTGGGCTATTATTACCAGCGCGAATGTTTATGCACTGTAAAACTCAGCCGCAAGCTGTTGCCCGGCAAAGCATCCTATAGCCTGGGCCGCTTGTGCCAGGAGCTCGACATACACATCGAACACCGCCACCGTGCCAGTGGTGATGCCCAGGCCACGGTAAAGCTCTTTGAAATGCTGCTGCAGGAAAAAACCAATGGTGTTTTTGTGGAAACCATGGGTATGGATTTTAACAACAATCCGGTAAATCCTGCCATCAGTAAGCAAACCATCGAAGAGCTGCCCCGCAAAACGGGCGTGTATTACTTTCTGGATGAAAAGGGCAAAATTATTTATATCGGAAAATCCAAAGATATCCGCCAGCGTGTGCTGACGCATCTGAGCAAGGTAAGCAGTAAAAAAGCCCTGGAGATGATCGGCATGATTGCCGATATCAGTTATGAAGTTACGGGCAGTGAGTTGGTGGCACTGCTGAAAGAGTCAGAAGAGATAAAAACCCACAAGCCCCTTTTCAACCGGGCCCAGCGACGCACCCTATTCACTTACGGCCTTTACAGCTACACGGATGAAAATGGCTATTTAGCGCTGAAACTGGACAAAAACACCAATGGCTCCAGCCCCCACACCAGCTTTTCCAACCTGGAAAAGGGGAAAAACTTTCTTTTCAGCCTTACCGATAAATACAATCTTTGCCAGAATCTAACAGGCTTATACGGCACCGTTGGTGCTTGTTTCCAGTATGCCGTAAAACAATGCAAAGGGGCTTGTATAGGAAAAGAAAGCCCGCAAGACTATAACCACAGGGTACAGCAAGCCATTGATTTTGCCGGTTTTGTAAAAGACAACCTGATTGTGCTCGACAAAGGGCGTATCCCGTCAGAAACCTCATTCATCATGATTGAAAACGGCAAATACCTCGGCTACGGTTTTGTGGAACGGGAAACATGCATTGAGCAGGCTCAGGAGTTCAAGCAGTACATTACCCCGGCTGAAGACAACAAAGACGCACGCCAGATTATTTCAGGATTTCTGCGCAATAAACGAACGGGTAAAAGAATTGAATTTTAGCAAAACCAGGTATTATGACAGAAAAATGTGTGAGCATTCAAGTTTCGGGCAGGGTACAGGGAGTAGCATTCAGGCATCATACACAAAAAACAGCAGAGAATTTGGGCATAAAAGGCTATGTGAAAAACATGCCCGATGGCAGCGTTTACATGGAAGCCTGCGGAGAAGAAAGTAAAATGGAACTGTTTACAGATTGGTGCAGCAAAGGGCCTTCCCTGGCAAGAGTAACAAACATACACATAAACGATATCCCTGAATTTCAAGCTGATGCGTTTACCGTCCGCTACTAAAAATTACTTTATTGAAGAAAAATGGCTGGCTTAATAAATGCTGGTAACAAAACTGGGGAAGGGGTCTTCAATTTCTGTTTTCATGAAAAATTTTTGGGGAAATGGATAACTTCCTCCAAAAATCCCGGCTTGCCCTACCGCTCTGTTGCCCGTTTGGGCCATAGAAAAAACAGCACCTCCCAAAATATCGCTGGCAGGCCAGTATAAGAACCCCGGGTCATGTCCCACCTGATTCCGGTTGCCGGTATTGGCTTTCCCGCTGGCTTTATGTGCTGATTCAAAAACATGGGTACGGTCGTAATCGTCTTCGCTGCTCAGTTGCTCTCCCATGGCTATATTGCCACTGAAGTGGCTTTCCCATACATCATTCAGGATAATTTCCTCGCGTGTAAAAATGTTGCTTATAAATTCAGCTCCTGATATGTCCTGCAATCGACCCAGGATAACATTGTTCTGCACCCGTAACTCTCCCCCGTGAAATCCGCGCATTGAGTTAAGAATATTGTTGTACATAACAAAATTTTCCAGTGTGGCATTTTCCTGCATACTACCTACGTTTCCGCTTACCCGGCCTCTGATAATATTGTTTACAAATGTCCAGTTACGGGCATCTCCCACCACATCTACAAACCACAACCTGTTGCGTTCTATATAAATATTATCGATACTTAATCCGGGCTTACCAACAGTAATAATATTGGCCCGCTGACCGGCAAAATAGGGAAATTCGAACCCAATGATACGACTTCCCGATGCCGACATACGACGGAAAGGATTAGAGGTTAAAAGAATGCGTGTAAGTTTGGAGGTATGACGGGAAGAATCATTATAAAAAGCACTTTCCGAAATCAGGGTAAGCGGCTTTTCCAGCAGGGCATTACCATAGTTCAGCATGGAACCTTTTACCAGAATCGTATCAAAAGGCTGGGCCTGCTCAATGGCCGATTGTATGCTGGAAAACCCTGCCTCGCTGCCGGGCTTGTTGCAAACCACATGTATGGCAGCCTCCGGAACGGCGGAAAGAAAAAATACAAATATCGCAAAAACAAGTATTTTTTTCATCATAGGCATAAACACTTACAAACAGACGGAATAGTAAGTCTGGGTCTCTCAATCACTAATTATCAGCACGAAACAACACCCCCGCAACTGCTGACGCATTAAAAAAGACGCTTGTCAGCACTAATTATTTACTTATCGAAATTTACAGCAGTTTATCAAGCTGCGCAATCAGAAGATACCCTTAATCCCTTTGCGCCATACACGTACAAATTTTACTCGTGATTATACTTACATGCACTGTTTCTCTTTTTACTTCAAAATCAGGATTCCTAAAAGACTCCCTCCTGTTAATGATAAATTAAATCTTTATTTTTGCGGGAGGAAGCTATCTTTAACGTGTCAACTGGTCTTGAGCAATTCGATTAACGTATTGTATCATTTTTCAAAACGACTTCTGATTATCAGTCAGATTCCGCTTCGACAAGCTCAGCGTCCTGTTGAAATAAGGCTTTTGAGAGAGCCCCTTTTAAAGCGGTAAAACCCTACTGAATGAGTTACAGAAAGTTCATCTTCTATTTTTTGTTAATGCTAACGGGTAATGTGCTTACTTCAGCACCCCTGAACGAAAGAGCAAGGGAGAGAACTATACAAGCGCAATGCTGTGAACATAGCCTGGACGAGACCAACACACCGGTTTTGCATCGATGCGGCTCTACCCTTTACCGGCAGTTGGAGGAAAGCCGTCATCCTCATTTAAGAGAAGCAAGAGAAAATATAGAAAGACAAACGGAGCGCTGGCTCAGTCGCAACAGTTTGCAACTCAAGAGCACACAGGAGGTTGTTACCATTCCCGTGGTGGTGCATGTGGTGTACAACCCCAACCAGCCGGAGCAGAATATTTCCCGTCAGCAGATTCTATCGCAGCTCAATGCCCTGAACCGCGATTTCAGAAGATGGAATGAAGATACGGTGCATACTCCCTCCATGTTTAAAAATCTTGCCGCCGACACCCGCATTGAATTTCAGCTGGCCCGCAGAACCCCCGAAGGCCTGCCCACCACAGGCATTACGCGCAGGGCTACCAACATCGTGCGTTTTACCATGGATTCAGACAATGTAAAATTCAGCAATACCGGGGGAACTGGAATCTGGAACAGAGATCAGTACCTTAACATCTGGGTGTGCAACCTGGAGCAAGATTACCTGGGGTATGCGCAATACCCGGGCGGCAGGGCTGACACCGATGGCATCGTCATCTCTTACCGCAGCTTTGGAACAGAGGGCACAGCACAATTTCCTTACAACCTCGGCAGAACCCTTACCCACGAAACAGGACACTGGTTCAACCTCATGCACACATGGGGTGATGAAGATATTTGCGGAGCAACGGATTACGTGGCTGATACCCCCGACCAGGAATTACCCTACTACCATTGCCCAAGCTTCCCGCAAGAATCCTGCGACAGTGAAGACATGTTCATGAACTACATGGACTATACCGACGACCGCTGCATGAATATTTTCACCACCGGGCAGGCCAACAGGATGCAGGCAACCCTCAATGGATTCCGGGCACCCTTGAAAAGCAGCCCGGCCTTGCAGACCCCACAGGAAAACATCATCTCCTGCGACACAATGCAGAAAGAACTTATCAATAAGCAGCTGCACTTATACAAGGCACACCATGGAGGATATATTACCGGAACCCAAACACTCGCTTACAGGGCAATGGCACAATATTTTGAAAACCCAACCGAAGCCGGCTGGCTAACCGCCGGCGGAGTTGCTTTTGGAGCAGCACACGACAAAGGTGGTATTGCCAGCCTTGCCATATGGGCCACCGATTTCAGCGGAAAGCCAGTTAACCCTCCCCTGGCCCGTACCGACCTCCCCATTGCCACAATTCAACAGGATGTGGAAAATGACCGCATCACATGGTTTCAATTCGATACCCCCGTGCGTATTACCGGTCCGTTTTTCGCAGGCATCATCCTACCCGTGGCAACAGGAGATTCCCTGGCACTGTTGGCAACACCTCCCGTCCACACCTCACATGCCTGGGCACAAGCCCGTAACAGCAGCTGGCACAATTTCCGGGATATTCACAATGACTCCCTGAATATCAAGCTCGCGATATTTCCGATAGCCTGCATAGAATCTGACACAGAAGAATTAACACAAGATATAGGATTCACCATCGGACCCAACCCCAACACGGGGCAACAGCTTAATATGTATTTTACCAACCTGCCCCCCGACACCCGGGCCGATATCGAGATATTCGATATTTCCGGCAGAAGGGTTATGCACAAGCAAAACATACGCATTAGCCATTACATGCCCCTTAATATTTCTTCCCTGACAATGAAGGGAATTTTCTTCATCAGGGTTTCCAATGCACACCTGAATGTGAGAAAGAAGTTTCTGTTAATCCCTAACTCCTGATAAATCCTTTTTTCATGTTAAAACACTACAAAATCTCACTTATTCTTATTATTACCAGCATACTGCTTTCTGCTGCAGAAGTTGCCGGACAGCAATTCTTCCCAAAAGGTCTTACTCCTGAAGAAAAAGCAGACTACCAGCATTTTATACATACTTATGAATACGGTGACAAAAGCACCAATCCCCCTTCTGCACCTCCGCGCACACCTGCTGAATTTGAAGAAGCAGGAGGGTTGATTCTTAGCTGGACGGCCTATTCGGAAGAGTTGCGTGAAATCGTCAGACATGCCAAAAAACGGGTACCTGTGCATATCATCAGCAATAATGCCACACAGGTGCAGTCTTACCTGGAAGCCGGAGACATCAGCATGGATAACATTTTTATTCAGGAATTGCCTTTCAACTCTGTGTGGGTAAGAGACTATGGCCCACAAAGTGTATACCTGGACGGAAGTGATGAGCTGGCATTTGTGGATTGGTTGTACAACCGCCCACACCGCCCCGACGACAATATGCTACCTGTAAATCTGGCCGGGGAGCTTGGCTATGAAGTCTTCCAGATGACCGCCTCTCCCAACCGCCTGGTGGCTACCGGAGGCAATTTCATGACCGACGGGCACGGCACAGGCTTTTCTTCACGCCTTATTATGACCGAAAACCCCGGGCTAACAGAAAGCCAGGTGGATGAAATAAAACATCAGTACATGGGCATTGACCGGTATATCAAAATGGATGAATTACCTTATGACAATATCAGCCACCTGGATATGCACATGAAACTGCTGGATGAAGAAACCCTCCTGGTAGCAGAGTTTCCTGAAGGAATATCCGACGGACCTTACATTGAGAACAACCTGGAATACCTGCTCACAAACCACCAAAGCAGTTATGAGAGAGATTTCAGCGTGGTGCGCATTCCCATGGTATCTGCACCCAACGGCAACTACCCGCCCCAGGCCCATTACCGCACCTTTACCAACTCTTTAATCCTCAACGACCTGGTGCTGGTACCGCAATATTACAACACTACTCTCAACAACGAAGCCCTTGAAATATATCGTCAGGCCATGCCCGGTTACGATATTGTGGGCATAAATATGGAAAATGTAATCCCAGCCAGTGGCGCTATCCACTGTATTACGCGCGAAATTGCGGCCCATAACCCCATTTTTATTGCTCACGCACCGGCAAGGATGGACACAGTAGAAGCTACGGAATTTTCAGTGAAAGCAGAGGCTCGCAGTGCCGCAGGCATAGAAAAGGTAAGTGTATGGTATTCAATGGCAAGCGAAGAACAATTTACTCAATTACCCATGGAGTTTGATGGTGAAACTTACAGTGCAGCCATACCACGCCTGGGGTGTGGCGAAAAAGTAGAATACTACATCAGTGCCACCGATGGCAGTGGAAAAACCATCCACAAACCCCTGGTTGCTCCGGCCAACCTGTATGCATTTGTTTTCCGGGGGAAAGAAAAAGATTTCAGCGCGAGTAAGAGAGTTGCAGCCCCTCAGGAAGAAATTACTTTCAGCTTCAACGGATGCCTCGACCACGACCTGATTGAGGAAATTACCTGGAATTTCGGAGAAGATGCCAGTCCGGCCACCGCGGCAGACAAAATGGAACAGGAAGTATTTTTTGCAACCGAAGGACATAAAACCATTACACTCATTGTTAACGGTGAAGAAATAATCAGGGAGCAATACATCCTGGTGACTGGCGATACTGAAAATGTTTTTAACCTCGCGGTGGATGTACAGGGACAGGGCAGCGTAAACCCCGCTCCCGGAGATTACTATTACAATGAGGGAAGTTTTGCCCAGCTCCACGCAGAGGCCTCCGAAGGATGGACCTTCGATCACTGGAGGATACTGCCCGATGAAACAACCTTCAACGAACCCTCCCTCAGTCTTACCATTGACCAGGACATGACTGCCATTGCTGTTTTCGAACAGATAGCCACCTATGTGCCCCGTTGGGAAAGCAAATTCCTTTTTGACGTATTCCCCAACCCTTCACGCGGCTTGTTTACTCTGGTAATTTCGCCAACCCCCGCACCGGTAAACCTGCAGATTTTCAACATGCACGGACGCCGGGTGCACCAGGAAAAAATCAGCAGCACCACCTGGGACAAATCCATTCCCATCAACCTGCAACATGAAGCTGCAGGAGTCTATTTTCTAAGACTTGACGGTGAGCATGGCACACATACGAAGAAAATTATTCTCAGGTAGGGTCAGGAATCAGAAACTGCATTTCAAATACGACCTCACTTCGGAGAGGTAATATAGCAATAGAAAAAAATGGCATCAACGCCCCGACCCACCTCGTAGAGGTGGAATAGCGATAGAAACCAAGCGGTCAGTAGAAGGTAACCACCCCAGCGGGGTGGCATAGCGATTCAACCCATTCCAACCCAAAATCTATTGCACCCACTCCGGGGTGCCCGTTCTCCAACCATTAAAGCTTATTATCGCTATGTGCCCCGGCCGTGGGCTTTGTTTCACAACATTAGGATGGACTATAAAATTGCCTTTACTTTGGTCGGCTGCACCCCCCGCCGGGGGCGTTTGGCATGTAATCAGCTTCCAGATAGCCTCACCTCGGAGAGGTGATATAGCGATAGTCAATACCATAGCGCCAATAGAACCCCCACCTCGTAGAGGTGGAATAGCGATAGAAACCAAGCGGTCAGTAGAACTTACCCACCCCATCGGGGTGGTATAGCGATTAAAGCCCTTCCAGCAACCCTTCCTTTTTGAGCTCCCGAAGTACGATTTCTGTCATTTCGCTCTGGAACGGAAATTCAAAGCGCACATCCATTACATAGGCCTTCAGGCGCATCTTCAGGAAGGAACCTCTTGGCACCAGCACGTTGGAGTACTCAACGTAAATGGGCTTTTTCAGGTAAACATAACGCGACACCTGGGCTGCCTCCATGGCAATTTGCCTTACCTTGCCTGTATCAACACTTACAGGAAGGAAAAACTCGGCCACTACCTGGCAATTGTTCTCGCTGGAGTTGGCATTGGAGATGGATTGATTCATCATCTCCGAATTGGGAATAGTAACAATACTGTCGTCGGGTGTAACAACCCTGGTGGATCGCAGTCCCACTTCCATTACTTCACCGTAATATTTTCCCGACTCTATCTTGTCACCAATCTGGAAGGGCTTGTCGAAGAGAATCATCAGCCCTCCAAAGATATTTTTCAGAAAATCCTGCGATGCAAAACCCACCGCCACACCCACTGAGGCAAAAAAGGCAAACACCGTTTCTGCAGGAGGTTGAAAAATACCATTGATAATAATGTAGGTTAGCAGCGCCCAACCGCTAATCTTCACCATGGGTAAAAGCCGCCGTATTGATGTTTTGAAACGGGGGTTTCTTTCAGATATCAGGCTTAGCAGGCCCGAAATGGCTCGCAGAATAAAATAGGCCAGAAAAATAAAAACCAGCGCCCAGAAAATTTTTCCCACCGAAATAACATTACGCACATCAGGTGCCTGCATAATCTCATCACGCAGACGCGGGGTGCCTGCTGCTTCATTTTCTGCTTCTGAAACAAAATATTCTCTGTCAACCTCTTGTTCGGTAGAAACATAAGGGGCGGGAGGGGCCGGTACTTCTACCCTCTCTGCGGGTTGCTCCCCGGAAGCTACATCGCTCTCCGAGGGAGGCGGTATCAGGAGCCCGGGACTTTCGGTAACGGTATCACTTCGTCGCAGGGTATCTTCTGAAGCCAAAAGTCCTGAAACGGGCAAATGCAAAAGAAAGAGTGCAGTAAGAAGCTTCGCGAAAAATGCCATATGTATTGTATAAGAAAGTGTTTTCATGTGCGTGTTGGGAAATCATATTAATAAATCAATGTAACAGGTTTTTATACTGCAACAGCAGTATGGTTTGCCTGTAAAGCAGGGGGTGAATAAAGTAGCTTCCTTTCTCCTCCATGATAATACCCCTGTCGGCAAGCCGCATCAGCATCAGGTAAGCCTGCCTGCGGCTGATATTGAGCACTTGCGACAACATGTGCACATCCAGGTATTCATGCAGAATCAGGGCATGAAGTCCAAAAACCACCTCGTGAGGCAGGTTTAACATAAAACTAAAATCGAGCTTATCCAGCGAGTTGATATAGATGTGGGTTTGCTCAGCCTTGTGGGTGCTGCGCAGCCACAGGTGCAGGGCAAAGGCAATATTGGAGCGGGTAAGCCGGTTGAGCGATTGAAAGTACTTTTCTTTCAGGTAGTGCTGTTGCTGAGATGGACCTTTGTTGGTAAATTTGCGATTTTCCAGATCCTGCGCGGAGGGTAAAAACCTTAGCTCGTAACCACTGGCTTTGTGGCGTAGCATAATTACCTCCTTTACCTCTGCCATCGACAAATTTTGCATAAGAATCAATGCAGGAAAATAACTATGCAAACCGATAGCCTTGTCAAGATACATGGAAGCATAGAGCCCGCAAGTACAAATCCAGAAAATAGTTTTGCTGGTGTTGCTTATGAGTTCAAAGAATTTTTTCAATGTGGAAAAGCCGCCGGTATTACGAACGTACATCATATGCAGCTTGTCCACAAAAACTACAAAAGGTTCCTGTTTTTCCACGTAATCATAAAACTCATTCACCTTACCGAATGCTTCTCCCCTGAAACTCAGCCCCAGCAGGGCCAGCAGATCTTCTTCCGAAAGGATTCTCTTGGGAGGCATAACTGAAAATACCACGGGACGGCGCTGTATGTTTTCCTTTACAAACATGTGCACAAATGTGCTGACGCCACTCCCTTTTTCACCGTAAATCAGCACTGGGGTAAAAACTCCGGCCTTCCATTTCTCAAGGGCCGATTTCAACAATTGCTTTTCCTGCCTGCGCTGAAAGTAAAAGGTGGTTTCTTTCAAGGGTTCGTTTACAAACAAGCGTTTGTAAACAAAGGGCAAATTCATATCGGAGGTAATGAGGAATTCACTGATTTCTCCCGAAATATCGCCGGCATTTACCTGCATCCCTAACTGGCCCCTGATACTTTTCAGCCTGGCTTCTGCTTTTTTTCGCGCCAAACGGTAATACACCCTGTTTCTATGCCACAGCTGCCCTGCTCTCTCCGACGACCACTGAAGGAACTGCTCGCTTGTTTTCAAGGCCCGGGCTTTGGCAATGCGATAGCGTATCTGCTCCACATTGCGGTTGTCGGTAAGTTCTCTTAACGACCCTGAAAACATTTCTGTGGCAGCCTGAATTTCTTCCTGCAGCCCCCCTGTAAAAGCATTAAAGCTGTTGATTATTTCCTGCGCGTTCTGCACAGCCCTTTCCATACTCTCCCGGGCTGTTGCCACACAGGTGGTAGTGTTTTCAATTTCCTGCTCATCCAGCATGGCAACTCCCGAATCCAGATTAAATACCACCATGCGCCCCAAATTTTCCAACTCCTGCTTAAACTGTTCCATGGATTCCAGGGTATCGGTTTTGGAATGCAGCAGCGTTCTTTTTACTTCACCGGCCATTTCAAAGTCGATGATTTCGGCCGGGGTAACCTCCTGCAATGATCGGGAAGAATAATCCTTTTCCGGACTAAAGCCGGGAATCAGGATTCTTTTTGCAGCCATATTTTTCAGCTCGTTAAGCAGGGTTTGTTCTGCTTCATCGATAATCATGGGGAAGTTTTGCTCAAGCAGCAAATCCAGGATTTCGGGTATTATTCCCGACTGCAGAGTGCGTGTGGAGCGAATGATGAGCTGCCGAAGGTTTTTGCGAATCTCCTCCGGTGCATCTTCTGTAATATCTTCCTTTACTTTTTCCAGGAATGGAATAAGTTTTAACATGCCGGTTTTTACCGTTTTGGCACGCGAATGCAAACGCATATGAAACTGCAACCCGGCCTTTAGCGATTGGGTTACCAGCAGGTAGATTTCCTGGTTGAACCTCCAGTCGTCGGCAAGGGCAAACAGCGTATTTTCCCTTTCATTGCGTTTTTGTGCGTATTGCTTTCGCAGTTTTTTTCTCTGCTTTCTTCTTTTGCGCTCACTGTGTTGCAGGGAGGAAAATTCCAATGTTCCACCCAGCATTACCTGGCGAACGAATTGTTGATCTGATTCCCTGATTTGTGCTTCTGCTTTATCAGTTATTTCCTGCCTGTGCTGTTCAAGAAGTTTCTTCAATTCGCTCATGCCAGCCTGAAAAACATCCTGCCTGAAAACATCATAAGAGCCGGCATCAACTTTTTGAAAGGCCAGCGTCTTCACAAAGGCATACATCTGATCGTCAAGCTGCCACAGTTGCCTTGCCAGCCTGGAGCTTCTCAGTCTTGCTTCGTAATCCAGTTTAATAAATCCTGCCAGAAAATGGTTTTCATAATACCATAAAGAAAGTTTTCGTGCAGGGGCTTTTTGATTCCATGGTGCTACAGGGTGGGTTTGTTTTTTCACCAACACCCTGAAAAAGTTCACCACCCGCCTGGGGCTGTCTCCTATGGCAAAGCCTGCTCTTTTTATGGCTTTTACAATCCGTATAGTTCGGCTGTCATCTTTTTGTGGTAAAAACCTTTCAGGAGCTTGTTCAAAGAACCAATGCCGCGGACAGTTCTCAATCCAGGCAGCAAAGGATGAATCAAACTCCGGTATAAAACTTTTGTAATCATGCTGCTGAGGACGCTTCATCCAGCTCTCCAGGCCGGCAAGCACCTTTTTGCGATACACATAATGCTCCTGCAGTAGTCGGATAGAATCTCCTGACGCGGATATTTTCCGGGCGTTATTCAGAAACTGCAAACTCAACTCCTCATACTGCAGCAGCCATGAAGAAAAATGCCCAAAAGGCTCCTCAAGCCTGGGCCAGAGCGTCTTAAGATATATCTTATGAACCGACTTTTGATGCTTTTTTATTGTATCTTCTTCCATACCTTATAAGTTGGTTCTTCTTTTCAAATTCTTACCATTACCTATTAAAAAAGAATTGTGTAGTTATAAACTATATGATTTTCCGTTTTCTTGCCAGTACTATAAAAATGCCCCCGTCGGGCACCCCTCCCTACGAGCAAGGAAGGGAAGGGTGCGACGTTATTTTTTTTCTAATGCAGCTACCCGCATTCTACTTTTAGAGCCCTAGCTTCTGCCGCTGTACCACCCCTCCTTATTCGTAGGGAGGGGCCGGGGGAGGGTCATTTTAAAAACAGCTCAAAGAAAACTTAGGGTAAGATTGCGGATAATCACATAAAATTAAAATATTTTTCTTAGTGAAATACCATAGCATCGCTTTTATTAGTAAAATTGCATCCGGCAAACAACTTCCTGAAATGAAAATCTGCAAAATTTCAATTATACAACTTTCAAAACCTGAATCCATTATGAAAATCAAATTCTTCTTATTGGCAGTAATCCTGGGCATAGCCCTTTTTCCCGCATGCAACGACAGCGGCTCACGGGGACAGATAGTCCCACCTGTAGCAGAAAAAATTGAAGAACAACTCATTATTCATGGCGACACTCGTATCGATTTTTATTACTGGATGCGCGAACGTGAAAATCCCAAAGTAATTGATTATCTCAACGCGGAAAATGAATACCTGGCCAGCGTAATGCAACATACCGAGGAGTTGCAGGAAGACATATTTAATGAAATGATGGGTCGTATTAAGCAGGATGAAACATCAGCACCGTTTCTTTCCAATGGATACTTCTACTATACCCGCTATGAAGAGGGAGGTGAATATCCCATTTATTGTCGCAGAAAAGGCTCCATGGATGCACCGGAGGAGATTCTGCTTCATGTGCCCGAGCTGGCAGAAAGCTATAATTACTATCGGGTGGGCAACTACAACATAAGCCCCGACAATCGTATGCTGGCCTATAGCGTAGATACCATGGGACGGAGGATGCACACCATCTACATCAAAAACCTGGAAACGGGGCATACTGCACCCACGGGCATAACATTCGCTGCCGGCGATGTGGTTTGGGCGGCCGACAACCAAACCATCTTTTTCACCACCATCGACCCCCACACCCTTCGCTACGAAAGAGTATTCCGCTATCACACCCGGAACGGAAACGGGCCTGAGCAGGTATATTACGAAGAAGACGACACTTACTACTACATGGGTGTAAGCAAAACCAAGGACGATAAATACCTTACCATCCGGGTAAACAGCACCCTGAGTAACGAAACCCTAATACTGGAGGCCGACAAACCCGAAGGCAACTTCAGACCCTTCCAGCCCCGTCGTCGTGATTTGCTCTATTACGTGGAGCACTACAAAGGGAAGTTTTATGTGCGTACCAATTACAATGCACAAAACTTCCGCCTGATGGAAACCCCGGCTTCCGACACCCGCCTGGCCCGCTGGCGCGAAGTGATACCCCACCGCGACGATGTTTTACTGGAAAACATGGAAGTATTCAACGACTGGCTGGTGCTGCAGGAGCGCAGCAAAGGCCTTCGCCAGATGCGCATTATTTCACAAAAAGACAAAAGCGAGCATTATCTCAACTTTGCCGAAGAAGCTTATACGGCAGCCATCCATATCAATGCCGAAATGGATTCCGACATACTGCGCTTCAGCTATACCTCGCTTACTACCCCGGCAAGCATCATAGATTATCAAATGAACACCCGGGAGCAGACTCCCATCTGGCAACAAACTGTACTGGGCGATTTTTCGGCAGACGACTACCAGACCCGCCGCATTTTTGCCCCGGCGCGCGATGGTGTTGAGGTACCCGTTACCCTGGTGTACCGCAAGGGCATGCAGAAAGACGGCAATAACCCGCTACTTCAGTACGGCTATGGTTCCTATGGCTCCAGCGCCGACCCCAGGTTTAATTCCAACCTTATCAGCCTGCTCGACAGAGGATTTATCTATGCCATAGCGCATATAAGAGGAGGACAGGAAATGGGTAGGCAGTGGTATGACGACGGAAAACTGCTGAAAAAGAAAAATACGTTTTACGATTTTATTGATGTATCAAAGTTCCTGATAGATGAGAACTACACCCGCCCCGAAAAGCTCTTTGCCTCGGGAGGCAGTGCCGGCGGATTGCTGGTGGGTGCGGTAATTAATATGGAGCCGCAACTTTATAAAGGCGTAATTGCAGGAGTACCTTTTGTGGATGTGGTAACCACCATGCTCGACGAAACCATTCCCCTCACCACCTCTGAATACGACGAATGGGGCAACCCCAACATCAAAGAGTATTATGAGTATATGCTGTCTTACTCCCCCTATGATCAGGTAAGTGCGCAGGAGTATCCCAATGTACTGATTACTTCCGGTCTGCACGACTCGCAGGTGCAATATTTCGAGCCCACCAAATGGGCTGCAAAACTCAGGGAGTACAATACGGGTGATTCAAAAATATTGCTTACCACCAACATGGAAGCAGGCCACGGAGGAGCTTCCGGCCGCTTCAGGAGGCTCAGGGAAATAGCACTGCAATATTCTTTTCTGCTGGACCTGGCTGAATAACCATAGCAACAGGCAATAGCTCATCCTGAAAGAGGCTGTAGCAAAACAGGAAAAACCGGACTCACGCAAGCCGGAAATCTGTTTTGCTACAGCCTTTTTCTTGCTTTTAAAGACTTAAAAAACCTTAAAAAAATATTGCCCTTGGGGGTTTTCTTTATTTTTAGGGCCTTCAAAACCTCTATTATCCATCAACAAACTTACATTCCATGTTATTAAAAAGAATTACCCTCTTGTCAGTAAGCCTGGGTTTACTGATTCTATGCGCCTGCAGCTCCTCTCAGGGCACCTACCTGGAACAGGCAAAAAAAATTCACAAAGAAATACTAACCCTTGACAGTCATACCGATACCCCGCTGATGCTGGGCCGTAGGGGCCTTGATTTGGGGGTACACAACGACCCCCATGAGGGAGGCGGAAAACTGGATTTCCCACGCATGAAAGAAGGCGGACTGGATGCCGCTTTTTTTGCAGTATTTCTGGGCCAGGGAGAAGAAACACCCGAAGCCTTTGAGGTGGCACAGCAAAGAGCCCGCAGCATTTTCGAAAGCATTTATGAGGTATTGGACGAATATCCTGAAATGGCCGAACTGGCCCTTAGCCCCGACGATGCCTACCGCCTGAAAGAAGAAGGCAAAAGAGCCATTTACCTGGGGCTGGAAAATGCCTACCCGCTGGGCAACGATATTGCTATGGTAGAAAAATATTATGAGAAAGGTGCCCGCTATATTACCCTTTCGCACACGCGCAACAACCACGTGAGCGATTCCTCCAATGACCCCGATGGCCCTGTGCACGACGGATTATCTGCTTTTGGCAAAGAGGTGGTGAAAGAAATGAACCGACTGGGCATGATGATAGATATAAGCCATATTTCCGACAAGGCATTTTATGATGTGATGGAAATTTCCAACGCCCCTGTTATTGCCTCCCACTCCAATGCCCGTTCCGTACACAATGACCCCAGAAACCTTAACGACGACATGCTGCTGGCACTGGCCGAAAATGGGGGTGTAGTGCAACTGTGCTTCCTTTATGTAACCCAGCTGCCACCCAACCCTCCAAGAGATTCGGCAAGAACAGCTCTGCGCGAGAAATACAATAATTTCCAGGGGCTTTCGGATGAGGAAATGGAGAATGCACGCGCCGACTGGTATGCCATTGACAGAGATTTTCCCTCTCAGCTGCCCACCGTGGCCGATCTGGTAGATCATGTGGATCATATTGTAAATCTCATCGGCATTGACTATGTAGGCATTGGCTCCGACTTTGACGGTGGCGGACAACTGGAAGACTGCTATGATGTGACCGAGATGCCCAATATCACGGCTGAGTTGCTCAAAAGGGGCTACAGCAAAGAAGATATTGAAAAAATATGGTCAGGAAATTTCATGCGGGTATTTCGTGAAGCACAGAATTTACGGGAGGTTTAAGTTTTTTCATTATTTTTACCCACGATACTGAATTTTTAACATTACAAATCAAAACAAACGATGATGAAACAAACCACATTACTACTGTTACTGATTGTTTTTCTTGCATCCTGCGGCTCAGGCCCCAGGCAGGAACAACAAACACAAGAACCCGCACAGGAGCAAACCCTGAGCGCCGAAGAAAGAGCTTTCCTTGACAACCTGGCAAGCCTTTGCGGACAATCCTTCCGCGGTACAGAAACTTACATGCAGGAAGGAAGACCAAGCTGGGCCGACAAAGACATGGTAATGCATGTTACGCTTTGCGAAGAAAACCAGGTACACATCCCCTTCCATATGGACGAGGACAAGTCGCGCACATGGATGTTTTTGGTTGACAATGGCAAGCTGCGTTTCCGCCACGACCACAGGCACGAAGACGGTACACCCGAAGATCAGACCCTTTATGGAGGCTACTCTGATGGTACAGGTACGGCTTTCAGCCAGCATTTCCCCGCCGACGAATACACCATTGAGCATCTTACCGATACCCTCAACAGGCAATGGAATGTTGTGCTTGACGAAGACATGACCAACTTCAGCTATCAGCTCCAGTATCACGGAGAAATTGTTTTCCGGGCTGATTTTGATCTGACTAATCCGTTATAAGGAAAAATTCAAAATAGTTTAACAACGACAAAGAGGCTGTCTTTAAGTCTGATGGTCGTTGAGCTTGTCGAAACGACTGATGAATATCAGTCATATATTCGCTTCGACAGGCTCAGCGGGCCTGATATCAGACTACCGAGACAGCCTCTTTCTTTTTACTGCTGATTATATATTCCTGCTATTTCAGCATGCCTTTTACCCTCTCAAGCTTTCCATCCACAGGAGCAGGTTTCAGACCCATAATACGTGTAATCAGCGGATAGAGGTCAACCACCTCAATGGGTCCGTGCTGATAGCTTTCTTTAAAAGCAGGCCCCATGGCATAAAATATCGTGTGCATATCTTTCTTGGCATTGTCCCATCCATGGGCTCCGCCTGTGTAATAGGTATCGCGGGGTTTGCCCCAGCCCAAACTCCAGGTACTGTCGGCCAGAATAACCAGCTCTCCAATGCGTGGATTGGCACCGTAGTTAAGCCTTGCAGGTACATCCGACTTTTTCCACACAGAAATATTTTCCACCCCCTTTAGCATAGTGTAAGCCGAATCCAGCATCCCTTCCTTTGGAGTAACGTGCAGAATGGGATTTCCCCCGTGCGAACGCTCGTACCAGTCGCGGGGCGTATATTGAGAAATATCCACATATCGCTCCGGAGAAACTTCTGTCATCCCGTGATCGGAAGTAACAATAAGATTGATCTTGTGGTAGTGCTCCAGCTCTCTGAGTCTTTCCAGCAAAACACCCACCAGGGCATCCATCTCCATTACTTTTTCATCAATCTCGGGGCTGTCGGGTCCGGTGCGATGGCCCTGACTGTCGGGTTCATTGTAGTAGAAAGTAATCAACCTGGGGCGCACCTCTTCGGGAAGGGTAAGCCAGTGAATTACCGTGTCGATACGCTGGGTATAGGGAAAATTATTATCATAACGCTTCCAGTAGGTAGGCTGTATTCCCTGCACGGGAGCTTCTGAGCCAACCCAGAAAAATGAGGCTGAGGTTACATCTTGTTTTTCAGCGGTTACCCATATGGGCTCTCCACCGTAAAAAGCGCCGTTTTCCACTGAATTTCTGTCGCCAAGGCGATAAACCAGATCCAGATCGGGGCAGTAAAAGTTATTATCCACAATACCATGGTTATCGGGATACAGGCCTGTTGCCATACTGTAATGGTTAGGAAATGTTTTGGAGGGAAATGCCGGTTTTACGTACTCCGCCTGCACCCCTTGCTGAGCGATATAATCCAGGTTGGGAGTGGGCACCCTGTCGGAATAGTCCCAGCGCCATCCGTCCATGGAAAGCATTACAACATATTGCTGGGTGGCGGGAATCGTATTCCGCGAAGCAAGGTTACAGGAAACAATCGTGAGGGCCATAAGCGCCCATAAAGCAAAAAATCGTATTCGCATAATGTAGATCATTGATTAAAAGGTTTATACTGATTTTTCAGAACAATCAAATCTATGCAGCAAGATACGAATATATTTTATAGGCAACCGGATTCGCGAGGGGGATAACAGCAAGGCCAAATCCTTGCCCCTGCTCAAAAACGCCTTCGTTGGATATGGTTTTAGAAGGTGTTTTTTATTAGAAATTGAATTTAAATAAATATATTTGCCCAAATGGAAAAACACTCAGTATGCGGCACTTTTTTACCCTTTCAGGAGCAATTATCATAATATGGCAGACTCTTTTCTCATCGCTTTCGGCCCACGAAACCATGGGAAGCCTGGAATCGGGACTTAAAGAAGCAGGAAGTGATTCCCTGCGCATTGAAATGCTCCTGGAAATGGGAGATCGGTTTGAACATACCGACTTTAATGCTGCCCTGCACTTTTATAATGAAGCCCTGAAACAATCCGAAGAAGCGCTGGGCAAAAACAGGAATACTTCAGAAACTAAAATACTGGAAGACCTTTACATCAAATCCCTCCGATACATTGCCCTCCTTTATAAAGGGTGGGGGAAATATGATGAAGCCATGGACGGGTACCGGAACCTGCAATCCATTTATGAAGAATCAGGGCGACATGAATATACAGTGCGTGCACTCATCAGCCAGGCGAATATTTATTATTACCAGGGATTGTATCCTGCTGCCATCTCCATATTACAAAAGACTCTTCCCATGGCCAAAGATCACCAATTCTCCCGGCTTAAGGCAGATATAAACCTGAACATTGCTAACTTCTATTATCTCACGGGTGATTATACCCAAAGTCTTGAGCACTTTCACACAGCATTGGAAATCTACAACAGTCTTGAGCTGGAAATCCATCATGGCTCTATCTACGTGGGATTGGGTAATCTTTTTAGTTCGCTGGGAAACTTTGAGCAATCCCTTGAGCATTATCAGAAGGCACTGGGATATTTTGATGAATTAATCCATCACAATCAACTTTCCAACGTGCATTTGAGCATGGGGAGTTTGTTTTACGGGGCAGGAAATCTGGAAGCAGCCAGGGAACATTACTATGCTGCGAAGAAGCATGCCGGTGCCCTGAGCAATGCCAGAATGCTTTCCCAATGCCTTACGAATCTGGGCATGCTCTATTCGCGTGAACAGCAATACGAAAAAGCATTTCACTATTATAACGAGGCCCTTGAGCAGGCTGAGTTGAGTAATCAACAACACTCTATGTGTTACATTTTGCGCAACATGGCACTGGCCTATACCCGTCAGGGGAATCACACACTGGCCTTACAGAAGGCACAGGAAAGCCTTGAAATTGCCAGGAATATTGAATCGGTAAATGACCAGGCCGAATCCTACAGAATACTTTCGCAGGTTTATGAAAACCAGGGACGCTTCTTAGATGCATTGCAGAAATACAAGCAATATAAATCCTACAACGATTCATTGCTGGATGTGGAAAAGCAAAAGCAACTTACCGAAATGGACGCCGTTTTCCGCCATACACAACAGCAGCAACAAATTGAATTGCAGCAGATGGACCTGGAAAGAAACAAAGCACTACTGCAGCAAAAAAGCCAGCAGATGAACATGTTTATCCTCATTGCGGTGCTCACCCTCGTATTGGCCATAGTTTTCATTTATTACAACAACCACAAGCGCAAAACCAATCAGATTATCCTGAAGCAAAATCTTACGATTAAAGAAAACCAAAAAAGCATCAAAAACCTTCTGCAGGAATCAGACAATCAGCATAAATTCATACAAAATCTGGAAAAACAGTCGATAGCATTTGAGAAAAAAGTAAAAGAATGGGAAATGATGGGCGCCTCCATGCTCAGCACGTTGATGCCATCCGGTGAGCATATCCGTGATTTATTCCATGAAAAAGCCTACCTGCTGCCCGAACCAGAAAAGTCGAATAATACATTTTTCTATCGCATTTACGAAAACACCACCACACGGCTTGTTGCCCTGGCTACAAGCCCGCAAAAGGGTTTGCCGACAAAATTGCTCTACCTGTATATGGCCAGTGCCATGGAAGAAGTGCTGAGTAAAACAACCCTCGTGAAAACCGAAACCATCTACCTGTCTTTAGCCGATAAATTGCATCAAATCAATGCCAATGCCCCAAAACAGCAAACCCCGCTGCCCGACTACAAAATTGCTCTGCTTGCTATCGGCAAAAAAGACCATCGCGTTAGCTTTACCAGCCGGCAGCTGCCCCTTTTTATGGCCATTGCCCGAAACGCTGCCACAGCGGGAAGCAAAACCGAGTATCAGGAAATACAAACCTTCGGCTACAGCAAAGGGGCAGCCATGGTAAACGGCAACAAGAATACAGAAGATGTTATTTCAGGCAATTTCAAGCTAAAAAAGCAGGACAGACTTTACATCCTGCTGGATTGCTTAAACGGAAACGGCCAAAGCCCGCAAAAGTATCATGAAAGGATACTGGTTTTTCTGGACAATCATCAGGAGATAAAAGCCCATATGCAACAAGAAAAGCTGAAAGATAAACTCAATGAATGGAAAAAGGAGGAAGATGTCACCGATTGTCCTGCCGTTTGGGCTATAGAGCTCTGAGACTACCAGTGTGTGAAGCCCAACCGTTTAAGGTTCTCACTTTTGGAGGGGTTTTCTGAAAAGCCGTAAACGATTCTTAACTGAAATGCATTTCCATCGAGTGGGGTACCACGATCATGCTTGTGGTTGAGCATAACAAAGCCTGCTCTTACATTCAACCAGGTGCGGTTAGGAAAAAACCAGCGAAAAGAAGGTCCGGTTTGAAAGGCCCATGAGCCAAAGCTTTGTCGTTCTGGCTCCCTTGCATCTTCTACGATTTCAATAAGATTATACCCTGCACCGGCATACCACTCCCACTGGCTGCGCGGGTTTTGCAGAAACACACGGCTGAGTTCAAACCCGCCATATCCGCCCTGATGATTGCGGGTAGCCACAAGGGTGTCCTTCACGACAATAAAAACATCCTGCGAAGTATTGCCGAATCGAAAATCAAAATTTGCATCCAGGTAATACATGCCTTTGCGCAGGCCCAGGATAAGGCCAAGAGAAGGATGGTTGCCTGTTGCAGACAGATTCCCCATAGGGAACCAGCCACCAGCTTGCAGACCCACGTTGAGTTCGGGTTTTT
>SLOR01000043.1 GCA_007132395.1 Bacteroidales bacterium | reverse complement strand
CGTGCCAGGATTGCCCCCAGCGCTATGTGGTGGTAAATGCCGACGAAGGCGAGCCGGGTACATTCAAGGACAGGGTGATTATGGAGGAAGACCCTCATCTCTATCTTGAAGGTACTATCATTGCCGCCTACGCCATTCGAGCCACAAAAGGGTACATGTATATTCGTGGCGAATATTACACCTCCATTGCCCGCACCCGCAAAGCCATTGAGGATGCTTATAAGAAAGGCTTCCTTGGAAAAAACATTCTTGGGTCGGGCTTCGACTTTGACGTGGAAATACGACTGGGTGCGGGCTCTTACCTGTGCGGGGAAGAGCTTACAATGCTCGAATCGCTGGAAGGCAAGCGGGGCAATCCCCGTATCAAACCACCCTTCCCTGCCGAAAAAGGTGTTTTTGGCGCTCCAACCCTGGTGAATAATGTAGAAACTCTGGCCAATGTTCCCCTTATTGTAAGGCACGGCAAAGAGTGGTACAGAGGTTATGGAACGGAGCGTTCGCCAGGTACCAAAATATTTACCGTAAGTGGCCAGGTAACTAAACCCGGATACTACGAACTGGAGATGGGTGTTACCCTGCGCCAGATTATTGATGATTTGTGCGGAGGCATGGCCGATGGAAAAACTTTTAAAGCCGCTCTGCTGGGAGGTGCTGCCGGAACGTTTGTAGACAAAAGCATGCTGGATGAAAGAATGACCTACGACAACCTGAAGGAAAAAGGAGCCACCCTGGGTTCGGGCGCGGTAATCATAATGGCCGAAGAAGATTCAGTGTATGAAGCGTTGCATTCCAGCCTGCGTTTCTTTAAGCATGAATCCTGCGGCAAGTGCGTACCCTGCCGTGTGGGTACCACCTTGTTGGTAAAAGATCTGGAAAAACTGAAAAACGGTGAGAAAGACAAAGAAGCCCTGGTGCAGAAACTGGTAAAGGATAGCAAAATGATTGCCGCTACCTCATTGTGCCCCCTGGGCCAGTCGCCCATCCTGCCCATGGAATCTGCAGCAAGGTATTTCACCAATGAGCTTGTAAATCTTTAACTGCAAAGGCACTAAGGCTTACTCATATCTCTGCGCCTTCGCGTCTCAGCGGTAATAAAAAATTCAACTCCTGTATATCATGAAGAAGGAAATAAACCTCAAAATCGACAATAAAGAAATCAAAGCCTCCGAAGGCACCAACCTGCTTCAGGTAGCCAAAGACAACGGCATTGCCATTCCCCACCTGTGCTACCACAAGAAACTCACCCCCACGGGTGCCTGCCGCCTTTGTGTGGTAAAAATAAAAGGTACCGGCCACATGGTGGCGTCCTGTGCTGTAAAAGCCGAAGAGGGCATGGAGGTTACCGCCTTCGACCCCGAACTGGAAGAAGCCCGCACCTACCTGCTGGATTACCTGCTCTCGGAGCATAACGAAAAATATGATGGCAATTACCATGACGAATTCCGTGAACTGATATACCGTTACGGGCTTGATAAGCCTGAGAACCGCAGGTTTCCCTCCATCTGGAAAGAGCTGAACTACCCGGTGGATGAAACTTCTCCGGTTTTGAAATATGATGCCTCCAAGTGTATCAAGTGCTTCCGTTGCATTAAAGCCTGCGACGAGGTGCAGGGGAAAAATGTACTTTCATTTGCCCGGCGCGGCATTCACTCTTACATTATTGGGGGATACGACCACTGGAAGGAATCGGAATGCGATGGCTGTGGTGAGTGCATACAGCTATGCCCCACAGGTGCCATTGTGGAAAAACCCCATGCTGAGGAAATCAATGTGGAAAAAGAAATGCAGAAGGTGCAAACCATCTGCCCCTACTGTGGTGTGGGATGCCAGCTTGAGTTATGGGTACAAAACGGAAAAATTGTACGTGCAAACGGGGTGGAAGATATCAGCCCCAACTACGGTCGCCTATGTGTGAAAGGCCGTTTTGGTTACGATTACAATCAGCACAAAGACAGGCTTACTAAGCCCCTGATAAAAAAAGATGGAAAGTTTGTGGAAGCCTCATGGGATGAAGCACTGGATTTGATTGCCACACGATTTAAAGAGATAAAAGAAAAATACGGACCCAAAGCCCTGGCCGGTTATAGCTCGGCCAAAACCACCAACGAAGATAATTACATCTTCAGTAAGCTGGTGCGCATTGCCTTTGGCAGCAATAATGTGGACTACTGTACACGCCTGTGCCACGCCTCTACTGTTACTGCCATGTTACGTGCCCTGGGCGACGGGGCAGGAAGCAACTCCATTGAGGACTACGAGAACTCCGACTGTATGCTATTTACTGGCAACAACGTCATCGAAACCCATCCCGTTACGGCTACTTTTGTAAAAGCAGGCAAACACAAAGGAGGAAAAATCATCATCATCGATCCCAAATGGACACCCCTGGTAAAATACTCCGACATCTGGCTACAACCCAAACTGGGTACCGACGTAGCACTGCTCAACGGGATGATTCGCACCATCGTAAAAGAAGAACTTATCAATAAGAATTTTATTGAAAAACGTGTGGATGGCGGAATGAAGTCATATCAGGCACTTGTTGAGCTGGTGGAAATATACACCCCGGAATATGTTGAGAAAATCACAGGTGTTAAAGGCGAATTGATGCAGGAAGCGGCACGCATATATGCCAAAGCCAAAAAACCACTCATTGCCACGGGCATGGGTTTCAGTCAGCAGGTTACGGGTACGCATAACGTGTTCAGCCTGATAAATATGTGCCTGATAACCGGTCATATAGGACGTGTTGGTGCCGGGCTCAACCCGCCCCGCGGGCAAAACAACGTGCAGGGAGCTTCCGATGTGGGCGCCTCCCCCTTTACCTACCCGGGCTATATCCCTGTTACCGACGATGAGAACCGTAAACGCGTGGCAGAAATATGGGGCGTTCCCTATGAAAGTCTGGATGGTGAGAAGGGCCTGTCAACCGTTGAAATCATGCATGCCGCCTATGATGAAAAGGTAAAAGGACTCTATATCATGGGGGAAAATCCCATGGTTACTGATCCCAATATCAATCATACCATCAAGGCTATGGAAAAGCTTGATTTTGTAGTAGTACAGGATATTTTTCATACCGAAACCACTCCCTATGCCGATGTAATTCTGCCTGCCGCAGCATTTGCCGAAAAGAACGGCACGGTGGTAAACAGCGACCGGCGTGTGGCACGCATGCGGCCCGCGGTTGATATGCCGGGGCAAGCCCGTCAGGACTGGAAAATTATAATGGAAATTGCCGAACGGATGGGCACCCCGCTGGGTAATTATCGCGACGAATCAGATGTATGGGATGAGTTGCGCAAAGCGGCTCCCATTTTCGCAGGTATCAGCTATAAAAGGCTGGAGGAGCAAGGGATTCAGTGGCCCTGTCCTTCAGAAGACCACCCCGGTACGGCCACCTTGTTTGAAGAAAAATTTAATACCCCCAACGGACTGGGTGTGTTGCATCCGGTGCACTATGCCGAGCAAAACGAAAAAGTAAGTAACGATTATCCATTCCTGCTCAATACCGGAAGAATCCTTTATCAGTACCACTCTTCCACTATGTCGCGCAAAAACAAATCCTTAAATGATTTTGCCAATGAAGCCTATGTGCTCATGCATGAGCAAGATGCCCGCAAAAACGGCTTCAGCACCGGTGACCGGGTAAAAATATCCTCAAAGCGCGGAGAGCTGGAAACCAAAGTGGAGGTGAGTAACCAGGTACTGCAGGGCGAGTTGTTCATGCCCTTCCATTATGCAGAGGCAGCCGTAAATAAACTTACCCGCGACGAACTGGATCCTTATTCCAAAATTGCTCCGTTTAAATTATCGGCGGTGAGGGTGGAGAAAATGGTATAGCACTTAGCTCTTGATAGCTTTCAGCAAGAAAGGGTTACCTTACTTTCTCAAACCATAAATTCTGCACTCTGCCCGATGTAGAGCGGAACCCTGTAATGTTGCCCTTTTCATCGCGTTCAAAACTTATCCGGGCCAGGTTGCGGAAGTTTCCGGCCAGGGTATCGAGTGTCATGGGTGTAAGTGAAAAATTGGGAAGTCTGTAGTGCTTTACCCTTAATTCTTCATTTTTCCACACAATATCATACCATGTGGAAAGTTCCGGACTGTAGTAAGTGCCTTCATATTGCTTCAGCTCTTCTGTTGTGAACTCATAGGGCGTGATGGCTGTGGCTTTTGTTACCCGCGAGCCAGTTTTCATGCTGAGCATTGCGGGGTTTTCGTTTTTGGCTGCTGCAAATTCGATGATCTGGGTTTTGTCCTCCGTTGTAAATATGACGGGTGTAACTGCCAGAAGCGCGCTGGGCCGCTGGCCGGGCGAAGCCAGTTGCAATCTTTTTTCTTTTCTCGTTACACGGTATAGCATACCCGGGAGGTCGTTGTTTTCATAAAGGCCTGTAAATGCATCGAGTGCTTCAATGGGCAGGGTAATTTCCTCTGACAAATCGGGTTGATCCTCTTTATCAGTTTCAGTGATTTTATCTGCCAGAAAAAGATCAGCCACATCTCTTGCCAGGCCGATATCGGCATTGGACATATTGGTGAAGAGGATAACTGCCAGGTCTTCTTCCGGAAACCTTCCGAAATAGGTTCTGAAGCCTGCATCTGCCCCGCCATGATCAATAAGCAGCAGGCCCTTGTGGTTTCGTACAAACTGCCCCAGAGCACCTTCAATTTCCTCTCCGTTGTTGAGTGCTGTTGGAGTACTCATAATACGGAAAATTTCTGGTGTGCCCACTTTGGGGTCCTGAAAATTCATGGCCCACAAGCTTAAATCTTCCACAGTGGTGAACAGGCTGGTGGCACCAACGGTGGCATAGTTGAGGTTGCTTTTTTTGTATCCCTCGCCGTGGGGCTGATAGGAGTAAGCACGGTTTTTTACAATTTTTTGATGGTCATCATAGAAGAGCGTGTTATGCATTTGCAGGGGTTCAAAAATGTTTTCATTGCAAAATTCAGCAAAGCTTTTTTCCGAAACCCGAGCCACTACCTCTGCCAGCAGGGTAAATCCGGTATTGCTGTAAAAGTACTCTTCGCCGGGTGCAAAATTCAGCTCCTTTTGTCGGCTGGTAAGCTTCATAACCTGTGCTGTTGTAATCACATCATCCATTCTCCAGCCCGACATGGTAAGCAGGCTCCACTGGTCGCGCAGTCCGCCGGTATGCGATGCCAGGTGGCGCAGGGTAATGGTGTGGCCAAAGTCGGGCACTTCCGGTATATGCTTGCGTATGTCATCATCAAGCGATAATTTGCCCTGTTCCTGCAGCAGCATGATGGCAAAAACAGTAAACTGCTTGGAAACTGAGGCGATATGAAAAACGGTAGAAGGCGTAACGGGAATATCATACTCCAGGTTGGCCAGCCCCCAGCTGCGGGTAAGAACTATTTCTCCGTTTTCTATCACTGCAAGGGCCGCCCCGGGACCATTGGGGTTGTTGTACATTTGCATAATACTGTCAATGGCGGCGATTTTTCCCGAATCCGGAGTTTTGCGGGAATCGGAGTTGCGGTTTTTCGCATCCAATGGGGTGAATGGGCAGAATAATAGAGTGCAAAGGAGTACTGAGGTCAAATAATATCTTGTCATAGCCATGTTGTATATTATTAGGTTAATCTTCTAAAAGTTCATCAAGCTCTTTAAGCATCTGCTTTATTTTGGTGGCCTTCCAGCCCATGGCAGGCAAAATCTCATCGGCTTTGTCTCTGAGTTGCCGGCACAAAACAATGTTTTGCTCCAGAAGATTTTCCTTTTCCTTTTTGCTGAGCTGTGTGAGTATGGTAACGGGAAAGACTTTTGCTTTTTCCACCAGGTCTTTCAGGCTTTGGTTTTTGGGTAAATCCCAGCTGAGCATATGCAGGCCAGCGCAGCGGCCATAGTTGAGGGCATCATCGGTAAAGCGGGTGTTGGTCACCACCCACCCATAGAAGCGGGTTTCTTTATATTGGGGAAGCTTTTCGCGAAACTCGATGATGTCGTTTACGCGGGAGCGCACATACAGGGGTACACGCACGTTGGCATATTTACCCTGGCTGTTGTAGTATTTGCATTCTACCAGGTACTGGGTGTTGTTGTGGGTGGCAACTACATCTACCTCGTGGGTTACGCATTTGCCCTGCAATATTTCTCCTACCGTTATGTCGAAACCTTTGCTGGCCAGTACCTGTGCCACGAAATGCTCGAAGGGATAACCAGTGGGGCCCAGCTCCATGATGGCTTTTTTAAGGCTGTAACGTGCGGCATTGCTGTGTTTGCGTTTGCGCAGCAGGGCAAAGGCACGCCGGTAAATCTCTTTCGTATGCATCCCTTCGTGCAGGTTGGGCAGGATTTCAGCAAGGATGGTGTCGGCCAACTCATCTCTCGTGCCGGCCCTTTTCAGAGAGTTCTTCAGTTTAGTGGCATCAAAGGCTTCCTTTTCTCCCGATGCTTTCTCTATCATTACATTTTCACTCATAAGTCTTTAGGTATATGGGGGCAATAAAGATATAAATTGTTTTTTGTAGGGAAGGGGTTTTAGAAGGACAGAGATCCGACTTTAACACTACAGGTATAAAAAAAAAGACGGAAACCTGCAGGTTTCCGTCTTTTTAGTATCTTTTCTTTCTGTTTTATAAAACCACTTTGGCGGTAGCCAAATCCTGTCCGTTAAAGTAGCGAAGGATATAGCTTCCTTTGGCAAGGGGCAGTTTGATATTGCCATTGGCGAAGCTGGAGAACACCATTCTTCCCTGCATGTCAAATACCTCCAGTAGTCCTGCAGCCTGTCCGGGCAAGAGCACAAACAGTTCATCGGCTTTTTTAACCACTTTCAGGGAGAAGCTTTCGCCGGTTGCATTCACATCAGCAGCCACCGGCCCGTAAAACTCGAAAGCCCCGTCGTAGTCCATTTGTTTCAGCCTGTAGTAGTTGATGCCCTCCAGGGGGAAAACATCCATAAAGTTGTAGTTGATAATGCCGTTGTGGTAGTAGTTTCCATCCACAAAGCCAATGGCTTCCCAATTGTTGTTGCCCGACATGCGCTGTATTTCAAACCCCATATTGTTGATTTCAGTGGCCGTTGTCCAGGCAATTTCCACCTGGTTGCCGCGGGTGGTAGCGCTGAGGGAGAGGAGTTCTACGGGGAGGGGTTGAAACCAGAAATCCTTTGTGTTGGAAATGCCGGAAAAAACAATTTCATTGTCATTGGTTCTTCTGTAAACAGCTCTTGCATAATATTTGGGCTGATCGCCACCTACTACGCCAAGATCTTCATATGATAATTCTGTTAACCCCTGAACTGTGTAAATTGTTCCATTTTCTGTGTATGGTGTTCCATTTTCTGAGTAACCAGGAATAACTGTTGCTGAGTAGGTGGGAGTATCAGGGCGGTCGTTGTTTTTAAATATCTGAAAGCCTATAAATTCTAACTCTGCAGGAAAGTTTGTTTCGAATTCCCAGTCCAGAAAAACACTGGACCCGTCAAGATCTATTCCATCCAGATTGTATGGGGCAGGCAAGGTAATATCAGTG
>SLOR01000329.1 GCA_007132395.1 Bacteroidales bacterium | reverse complement strand
TTACACCCATTTTAATCATCCCCCCTACGCTTATCTTCTTCAAGCAATCGGTGAGCTGGAAAGAAATTATCGGTGCCATAATAAGTGTTACAGGCGTTTCGTTATTTTTTATCTTTTAAAATTACCGGCAGGCATTTTAGTAAGCAAAACTAATGCGTAAGCATAAAGTCGGTGAAGTTTTTACAACAAAGGGTGAAGCTCTTTGTTTAAAGAACGAAGAATAACCACAAAACAGTAACCACGTTGAACTTTTTTCATTCTGCAGGCAAAAAAATAAGGCAATCCTGGCATAGATTTACAACTGACCGTCCTTACAGAAAAAAAATTCTGAAATACGCTTTAACAACCCTTGGCTTGTTGACGGCCTCGGTATTTCTCCTGGCCTTGTTGTTTTTCTTTTCCGTATGGATAGGGCTATGGGGCAAAATTCCCGACAAAAAGGAACTGGGCAGTATCGAGAATTTTATTTCCTCCGAGGTGTATGCTTCAGGAGGCGAACTGCTGGGGAAATATTTTATATATGATCGCTCCCATGCCCATATTGATCAGATTTCTGAAAATGTTATCAACAGCCTTATTGCCACTGAAGATGCCAGGTTTTACTCACATAGCGGAATAGATTACCGCAGCCTGGGACGTGTAATGTTTAAGACCCTGCTCATGGGTGAAACCCAGGCCGGAGGAGGGAGTACCCTCAGTCAGCAGCTGGCCAAAAATCTTTACCCCCGCAGTAATAATACTGGGTTGTTTTCGCTTCCTGTAAGTAAATTCAGGGAATTTATCATTGCACACCGCCTGGAGCGCATCTACACCAAGGAAGACATACTGCTGCTTTATCTGAATACCGTACCTTTTGGAGAGAATGTTTTCGGCATCAGCGCTGCTTCGTTGCGGTTTTTTAATAAAAACCCAAGGGATTTATACATGGAAGAAGCGGCATTGCTGGTAGGAACGCTTCAGGCCACCTCCTTTTTTAACCCCAGGCAATTCCCCGAAAGGGCTGTAAACAGAAGAAATACGGTTATAAGCCAGTTGCACAGGTATCAGTACATATCCACAGAAGAGGCCGATTCGCTTAAAAATATTCCTCTGCAGCTCAATTACAACCCCATGACTCACAACCAGGGGCCTGCACCCTATTTCAGGGAAAGAATCAGGCAGGATGTGCTGGCCATCCTCAAAGACTACAATACAATTCACGGCACAGACTACAACCTATATACGGACGGGCTGCGCATATATACCACCCTGGATTATAACCTGCAACTGCTGGCTGAGCAGTCAATAACCAGCCAACTCAGCCGGCAACAAAAACTTATGGATGCCTATTACCGGCGTATGCCTGCCCAGCGCTCTGCTCCTCTTGTAAAAAGCATTATGCACAACAGCCAGCGCTACAAAAATCTGCAAAAGCAAAAACTTACCCATGAGGAAATAGAAGAAAACTTTAACGCCCTCGTTTCACTGGATTTTTTCTCGTGGGATGGCCCCCGTGTACTGGATATTTCCCCCATGGATTCTATTTATAAAGCACAGCAAATACTGCATTCGGGGCTCATATCCCTGGATGCCGAAAATGGTCATGTAAAAGCATGGGTAGGGGGAAATAATTTCATATATTTCCAGCATGATCATGTGTTAGCCCGCCGTCAGGTGGGTTCCACCTTTAAACCTTTTGTTTATGCTACTGCCCTACAGGCTGGCATCGACCCTTGCGAGTTTGTAAGTAATGAAAGAATAATATACGAGGAGTACAACGATTGGAGTCCTGCCAATGCAAGCGGAGAATACGAAGGATATTACAGTATGAAGGGAGCGCTGGCCCAATCGGTTAACACCGTTACAGCACATTATATTCATCAGACAGGAGCTCAGGCAGTAATCGATAATGCACGCAGGGCAGGCATTACCGCACCATTGCCCCGGGTGCCCTCCATCGCGCTGGGAACAGCGGAAATTAACCTCATGGAGATGGCTGCTGGCTATGCAGGTTTTATGGGCAAAGGACGTAATTTGCAGCCTGTATGGCTTCTGAAGATTGAAGACAGCAATGGGAATACAATTTTTCAGCAAGAAGAATCACCTACGGCACAAAGGGTATGGGATGAATCTACTTCCCTGCTCACTCGCGAAATGCTTGCCGAGGCCATTAACAGTGGAACCGCACAAAGCCTGCGAACCCGGTTTGGTTTGCAGGGAAATATGGCAGGAAAAACAGGCACCACGCAAAACAATGCCGACACCTGGTTTATCGGGTTCACACCAGGCTTGATTACCGGTGTCTGGACAGGCCTGGAGAATCCTGCTTTTGCAGCACTTTACGGATCACCCCTGGGCTCGGGTGCCAGTGCGGTGCCCTTGTGGGGCGAATACATGAGGGAGGTGGCAGGCAACAGTCACACCCGTAAGTATTCACAGGGATATTTTTCGACCCTGCCCGACAGCCTGGCTCTAATGATGGATTGTGCTATGTTTCTGGAAGAACTGCCCAGCGAAAACCTTTGGGAAAGAATTTTTGGCAGCCCGGATGATGACAGAGAAAGAAGACGCGACAGACGCGATAGGGAGCGCCCCTCGCGTCTGAGAAGGTTTCTTGAGAATTTGTTTTAAGCCTTAGTTTCTTCCGCGTCCCTCGCTCTGATTTCGCCGCCCCTCCTGGTATAACCTGCGGTTAAAATTCCTTTCAGCTTCGTAAAGCTCAATGACTTTCTTCAGGGGCAGTATCTCTTTAAATTTTTCGTGATACCCTCTGCGCAATGCAGCCATTTCTTCCATGTTACTTATATCCGCATCGGCCAACTCCATGAGTTCCGCTTCGCTCAGTTTTTCCAGCTGCGTAACCTGACGGCGCTGGCTGCGGTGGCGCAGCATCATCTCGTTGCGCTTTTCATTATACTCAGTATATAAAGGCCAAAATACCTTAGCTTCGGCAGGGGTAAGAGAAACTTGTTGGGTAATCCAGGCAATACGCCGGCTTTCCATTTCACGTTGGCGCTCCTGCCATTGCCCACGCTGTGCCTCGGCGGGTTTTACTCCGCAGATAAAAAGTATAATCAGGATTACAAAACCCGAACGAATAAAATGTTGTATCATGGTGTAATAATTAGGTGTCAAAAAAAAACAATTCCAATAATAGGAAACTACCAAAAATCCTCCTCATCTAAAGGCGGAAGATCCATATAGTAATCGTTGTACATCATCATATAATCTATCATGTCTTCATCCTCAAAAAAACCTTCAGGAAACATATCCGTATCATTGCCGTTTTCGGCAGCCAGGATAATATCATAATACACATCGGTTTGATACTCTGAGTACCATGCAAGGTAATCATCGAAAAATGCTTCGTCTGATTCGCTCAGGTAAATGTCGTCGTTTCTGTTCTGAAATAAAAATAGTGATATAACCGCGAAAAAAACAACACCCAAGGCAAGTATTACGGGCCTTAAAGCTTTCACCGGCAATATTCCTGCAAATCTGCGCGCAGGTTTTTGCATTGCCTTTTCCATAATGCGCTCAGGAAGAGTTTCAAAATAACCCTCCGGGGTACTGAATGCATTTTCCCCCTTCAACTTTTTCAGTAGGGGAGAAAAGTCTTCCTGCTCTTTCCTGGTGTTCTCGTTTTCCATATCCTTTTGAATTATTATTACTTTGACTGATGAAAAGGCGAAAGGTTTAATCGTCTTTCAGGTACTCTTCTACTTTTTTTACCGCGTGATGATAGGATGCTTTCAGTGCACCCTCTGACGTACCAAGAATTTGGGACATTTGTTCGTACTTTACCTCGTCATAGTAACGCATATTAAATACTATTCTTTGTTTTTCGGGCAAGGTAAGTATGGCCTTTTGCAGTTTTTTCTCTATTTCGTTGCCACTAAAATACGTATCGCTTTCCAGTTTTTGCGATAACATATTCTCCACGTCATGCAAAGGCAGGAAGAGAAACTTCTTTTTCCTGTTCAGAAAAGTGAGTGCTTCATTGCTGGCTATGCGATACAGCCATGTGAAAAGCCCGGAATCGGCCCTGAATTTTTCAAGGCCTTTCCAGGCTTTCACAAAAACATCTTGTACGATATCGTTGGAATCCTCATGGTCTATTACCATCCTTCTTACATGCCAGTAAACCCGCTCCTGGTATTTCCTTACAATCAGGTTGAACGCATAATTTGCATTGTCTGAATTACGGAACAGGTCTAATAACTCTTCATCAGAATATTGGTGCATAGGAGGATAAGCATATTAACTTTTTCGGGCTATCACTTTTTGTGCAGCCGCAACAATATGATCAGCATCCAGACCGTACTTCTTCATAAGCTGCTCAGGTTTTCCGCTTTCACCGAATTTATCCATTACGGCTACCCTTTCCTGGGGTGCGGGGAAATGGTCGGCAAGGACATGAGAAATACAGTCGCCCAAACCGCCAAACACCTGATGTTCTTCTGCAGTTACCACGCATCTGGTTTTGCTTACAGATTCTATGACTGCTTTTACATCCAAAGGTTTAATGGTGTGAATATTTATTATTTCGGCACTGATGCCTTTTGCGTGTAACACCTTGCATGCTTCCAGTGCTTCCCATACCAGGTGGCCGCAGGCAAAAATACTCACATCGGTACCGGGGCTCAAAAGCTGTGCCTTTCCGATTTCAAACTTCTGGTCGGGGGCCGTAAATACAGGTACTTTAGGCCTGCCAAAACGAAGGTATACAGGTCCCTGATGCTCTGCCACGGCCAGGGTAGCAGCCTTGGTCTGATTAAAATCGCAGGGTACTATTACCGTCATATGGGGCAACATGCGCATCATACCAATATCTTCCAGAATCTGGTGTGTGGCTCCGTCCTCGCCCAGGGTAAGACCTGCGTGAGAGGCACAAATCTTTACATTTTTACCCGAATAGGCTATAGACTGGCGAATCTGATCGTACACCCTGCCGGTGGAAAAGTTGGCAAAAGTACCGGTAAAAGGAATCTTACCTCCAATGGTTAATCCCGCAGCAACGCCCATCATATTAGCTTCTGCAATTCCCATCTGGTAAAATCTTTCGGGAAATTCTTTGATGAAAGCATCCATTTTCAGCGATCCCACCAGGTCGGCACACAATGCTACAACTTCGGGGTATTTGCGCCCTGCTTCCAGAAGGCCTTCTCCAAACCCTGAACGGGTATCTTGTTTTTCGGTATAAGTATATTCAATCATTGTAAGAAATTTATTTTTTTTAAAAAAATTTGTTGAATGCTAATTACTTAGGTTAACCATGGTTGAAATTCCGGACTGTATGGTAAAAGCCCTGTCGATGGAAAAAGTAGTCTGGTTGGACACCCTGGAACGGTACACCACCCTGTACCTTCCCGGCTGCAGATAAATGGTTTCACTCTGTGCTGTTTCGCGCATCACATGAATAACCTTTAATTCATTGCCCTCCTCATGCAATACTTTCGCATAGCCCTGTGCCGGCAAACGAATAACGGCAATACCCGGCTGAGGCACTTCCACACTGGTATTGTGGCTTTGGTCTATTTCTATTCCTTTCACATGAATACGGGGCAAGGAAAGTATTTCAATGTCATACTTGCCCACAAGGTATTTTTCTGTCGTTCCGAAAGTTTGGGTTGTAAGGGTTTCCATTTGATTTTGTTTCCTCACAATTGCCCTGTATGCCACCTGTGGCGACCCTCCCACCATTAATGTCAGGCTTCCCTGGGGAGTATCAGTAGCTATTATATTGTGTTTGCCGGCATTAATTTTAATATTATTGACTTTTACCGGGGGCATGGTATGCACAACCATATTATATTCAATGAGAGGATCCATGTAATAGAGGGTATCGGGCAATCCCCTGTGATTCAGAGTATGCACAAAATTCTCCATAATTTTTCCGCTTACATTGTCATAAAGGGTAATGGGAACATTGGTTTCAATGGGTAGGCCTTTAATATCCAGCAGATTTATCTGGGCTGTGGTATTGTCAAGGGCCTGGGAGATTACAATGTTCAGACTTTGGCGGAACTCCACCTCGCTGGTGGCATCAAAATACTGTCCAACACACTCAAAATCCGCCCTGAAATCTCGTCCGATACCAATAATAAAAGGTTTAAGAATGATGCCCTTTCGCTGTAGTTCGCGCGACACCGCGCAAGGGTCGCCACCGCATTCCTCAATACCGTCGGTAATCAATACGATAATATTGCGGCAGTTATCACAGGGTGGAAAATCATGTTGCGCTCTTTCCAGCGACATGGCGATGGGAGTGGTTCCTCTGGGAGTAATACTTCGCAACCTTTGTTTGATGCGATATACATTATTATCGGCAAAAGGAATTTCCAGTCTGGAGTCATCGCAATCCTGGGGCGGGAATCGTTTCTGATGTCCGTAAACCCGCAGGGCAAGCTGGGTATTATCAAGATGCTGAAGGCTATCAAGGAGCTCAATAAGTAAATCGCGGGCAATATTGATGCGCATATCACTTTGCCAGCGGGCAAACATACTCTGAGAGGCATCAAAGATAAACAGGATACGTGTAAGCGGAGGTTCTTTCTCCACCTGCGCCTGCGGTGCCTGTGCCTTTACAATGCCCGAAGTGGCTGCAGCCAGCATAACCATAAATATGAAATACCTTATTTTCAAAGTCTGTGATTTACTTTCTATGGAGTTCTTCTATCAGGTTTACGAAAAAGATGCAATAATGTTGCTTCACATTCATTATTCAAATGCTGTGTTTCAAAACATTACACAACAACCGAAAGTAAAAATGTGAAGGGTGAGCACCTCCATTGCGCTTCTATCCTTAATAGTCACCTATTGTTTCCTCAATTTGAGCGATGGCATTCTGGAATTGCTCATCGTTGGGAGCAGCACCGTGCCATTTATGAGTTCCCATCATAAAGTCAACACCGTAACCCATTTCAGTATGCATAAGTATTACTACGGGCTTATCTTTTCCGCATTTTTCATGTGCCTGGGGAATCACCTTAAATATATCTTCCATATCATTGCCGTTCATTTCCAGCACTTGCCAACCGAAAGCTTCCCATTTGGCTTTCAGGTCGCCCAGAGACAAAATTTCTTCAACAGGTCCGTCAATTTGTTTTCCGTTGTAGTCAACAATACCGATTAGGTTGTCAAGTTTATTTGCAGCAGCATACATGGCAGCTTCCCATATTTGTCCTTCCTGTAACTCACCATCACCCATATGGCAATACACCAGGTGCTCATCCTGATTGAGTTTTTTAGCATTGGCAGCACCACAAGCAACGCTAAGCCCCTGTCCCAGCGAACCACTGGCTACTCTTACCCCGGGAAGCCCCTCTTCAGTGGCAGGGTGCCCCTGCAGGCGCGAATCAATTTTACGAAAAGTACCCAGTTCTTTCACATCAAAATAACCGCTGCGGGCCAGCACACTGTACCATACAGCCGACAAATGGCCATTGGACAAAAAGAATAAATCCTCCCCTTTCCCATCCATGGAGAAGGAAGCAGGATTATGCTTTAAAAAGTGAAAATACAGGGCAGTAAAAACATCTGCGC
>SLOR01000349.1 GCA_007132395.1 Bacteroidales bacterium | reverse complement strand
TTCCAACGAGCATTGCGACGACCTTTACACCCAGGAGGTTACTATTACATCGCCCGTTCCTGAAGCAGATGTAAGTTCGGTTACCACCTCCGGCTGTGAACCTTATACGGTACAGTTCCGCAACCACAGCCGCTATGCCCACTCCTACCGCTGGGAGTTTGGCGATGGCAGCATTTCAGTGCATCCAGAGCCTACGCACACCTTCGTGGATTATGGCTTGTATGAGGTGATGCTTATTGCTATAGGCGACGGAGGGCGTGACACTACCTATCACTATGTGGAGGTACATCAGAACCCCACAGCCAAATTTGAGCTTGTTTCTTCATTGGTGAATATCCCCGAAGAGCCGCTGCTGGTCATCAACCAATCGGAGCTGGGTGATTTTTACCATTGGGAGTTTGGCGATGGCAATACCAGCAACGACTTTGAACCGGTTTACTATTATACCGAAACAGGCATTTACTCCATCACCCTTACGGTTACCCGCGACACCGATCCGCCATGCAGCGATCAGATTACCCTGGAAAACGTATTAAGGGTAGATGAAACCTGCAAAATTATTTTCCCCAATGCTTTTATCCCCGACAAATCCGGACCCTCCGGGGGCCATGTAGAGCCGGGCAATCCTTCCACAAGTATTTTCCATCCTGTGTATGAAGGTGTGGAAAAGTACGTGCTGGAAATTTACAACCGCTGGGGAGAGCTTATTTTCCGATCCGAAGACCCCGACATTGGCTGGGATGGCTACGTAAACCGACAACTCTCAAAAATGGATGTATATGTGTGGAAAGTTACCGGCCGCTGCACCAATGGCAGAAGCATTATCATGGCGGGGGATGTGACATTGTATAGGTAGGAAGGGGGTTTGGGGTGTGAGGTTTGGGGTGAAGGAGACCGGAATTGGGGATTAGTAAGTTGTTACTGGTAATTGGTGACTGGGAATAACTAACCACTAATCAATAATCGATATTTTTCAACTTTTCACAGCTTCCAGCTTCGAGCTTCGAGCTAAAATCTTAAACACTTCAAATATTCAATCTCGTATAAGGCGGAACTTCGGGCAATGACCTCATATTTAAGGCCCTATACCTCAAACCCCATACCCCACACCTTTACGTCATACCATTCCCTTCAGAAACCCTGCCGTATAGCCACAGTTACTTTTTACGATTTCTTTGGGTGAGCCAGTGCAGAGAAGTTGTCCGCCACGGCTTCCACCTTCGGGCCCCAGGTCGATGATATGGTCGGCTACTTTTACCACATCCAGGTTGTGTTCGATTACCAGTACCGTGTTGCCCCTGTCAACCAGTCGGTTGAGCACATCCATCAGCACCCTCACATCTTCAAAATGCAGGCCGGTGGTGGGTTCGTCAAGGATATAGAAAGTTTTGCCGGTATCGCGCCTGGAGAGTTCGGTGGCCAGCTTTACCCGCTGGGCTTCTCCACCGGAGAGGGTGGTACTGCTCTGCCCCAGGGTAATATAACCCAGTCCCACATCGTTGAGGGTTCTTATCTTCTGCACGATGGCCGGGATATTTTCAAAAAACTCCAGCGCCTGTTCGATACTCAGGTTCAGCACATCGTTAATGGATTTTCCCTTATAGCGTACCTCCAGCGTTTCGCGGTTATACCTTTTGCCTTGGCACACCTCACATTCCACGTGAACGTCGGGCAGAAAGTTCATCTCAATCACTTTAAGTCCGGCACCCTGACAGGTTTCACAACGTCCGCCTTTTACATTAAAGGAAAACCTGCCCGGCTTATAGCCCCGAATCTGGGCTTCGGGCAGGGATGAGAACAGCTTGCGGATTTCATCAAACACCTTGGTATATGTTGCCGGGTTGGAGCGGGGTGTACGACCAATGGGCGACTGATCTATCTCAATCACCTTATCCACATTATCAATGCCGTCAATGGATTTGTAGGGCAAGGGTTTCTTTTCCGATCGGTAAAAATGGGCACTTAAGATGGGGTAAAGGGTTTCGTTGATGAGGGTGGATTTGCCACTGCCCGATACGCCCGTTACGCAGATGAGTTTCCCCAGGGGAAATTCCACATTAACCTTCTTGAGGTTGTTGCCTTCGGCCCCCTTGAGCACAATCTTATTACCGTTGCCTTTGCGCAGCTTTTCTGGCACGGGCACGTCTTTCTCCAAACGCAGGTACTCGGCAGTGATGCCTTTTTTCTGCATAATCTCCAATGGGGTGCCTTCTGCCATAATTCGTCCACCGTGTAAACCTGCCCCGGGCCCGATATCCACCACATGGTCGGCAGCCATAATCATATCACGATCGTGTTCCACCACGATAACTGAGTTACCGATATCGCGCAGGTTTTTCAAGGACTCTATCAGCTTGTGGTTATCGCGCTGATGCAGCCCGATGCTGGGCTCATCAAGGATATACAAGACCCCGGTGAGCTGAGAACCAATTTGGGTGGCAAGCCTGATGCGCTGGCTTTCTCCGCCGGATAATGTGCGGGCGGGACGGTCGAGCGAAAGGTAATCCAATCCAACATCCAGCATAAAGCCCAGCCGGTTATTGATTTCCCTTAGAATTTCAGTGGCGATGTTGAGCTTCCTTTTGTCAAGCTTCTTGTGCATGATTTCCACCTGCTGCCTGAGGGTTTGCAGGTCCATACGGGCGAGATCAGCAATATTTTTATCCAGCAGACGATAATGCAGCGATTCTTTCTTCAGCCGCTGCCCGTTGCATTCGGGGCAGTCTTTCTGCTGCATAAAATCGGAAGCCCACTTTCTTATACTGCGAGAGCTGCTCTCTTCGTACTGATTGGTGATAAAGTTGACAATTCCCTCAAAGTTCAGGTTGTAGGTGTGGGTAATGCCCAGGTTCTCGTTTTTCACCTTAAAAAACTCCTCCGAACCATACATAATGGTGTTGACGCCTTCCTGGGGAATATCTTTGATAGGTGTATCCAGGGTAAAGCCATGTTTCATACCGATGGCTTCCAGCTGTTTAATTATCCAGGGATTTTTAGCATCGGCCACCGGGGCGATACCTCCCTTTCTTATGGATAGTTTGGGGTCGGGGATAATTTTTTTCATATCCATCTCACTCACCGTGCCCAGGCCATTGCACCTGGAGCAGGCGCCATAGGGTGAGTTAAAGGAGAAAGTGTTGGGTTCAGGGTCTTTGTAAGCTAGCCCGGAAACCGGACACATAAGGTTGCGACTGAAATGGAATACCTTGTCATCCTGCTCATCCAGCAGCATGATGATTCCCTTTCCGTGCTTCATGGCCACCTTCATAGAGTCGGCAATACGTTTGCCATGGGCAGCATCCACCACCAGCTTATCCACAACCACTTCAATATCATGAATCTTGTAGCGATCCACCTTCATATTGGGGATAATTTCTTTGATCTCCCCATCAACCCTAACCCGCAAGAAACCTTGCTTGGCAACATGCTCGAAGAGTTCGCGGTAATGGCCTTTACGGCCCTTAACCAAAGGAGCCAGCAGCAACATTCTTTTTCCGGCAAAGCGTTCCAGCACCAGGTCGAGAATTTGCCCTTCGCTGTAGCGCACCATTTTTTCGCCGGTTTCGTAAGAGAAGGCATCGCCCACCCGGGCAAACAACAGACGCAGGAAGTCGTAAATTTCGGTTACCGTACCCACGGTAGAGCGTGGGTTTTTGCCGGTGGTTTTCTGCTCGATGCTGATTACCGGACTCAGGCCGTTGATCTTATCCACATCGGGTCTTTCCAGGGTACCCAGAAACTGGCGTGCATAAGCAGCGAAGGTTTCGATGTAGCGTCGCTGCCCCTCGGCATAAATGGTATCAAAAGCCAGTGATGATTTCCCGCTGCCACTCAATCCGGTTATTACCGTTAAAGTATCCCGGGGAATTTTTACGTCTATATTTTTAAGATTATGCTCCCTGGCACCATATACTTCAAGCCATTCAGAGAATTGTTCAGGGGAAATCTGTTGCATGATTTAGCTGTTAAAAAGAACCTGCAAAGGTACGCATTTACCAGCTGAATTTCAGGGCATGGAAGCAAAAATAACAGAAAATGGGGAAAGGCGCTTCGACAAGTGGTACAGTGCGTTTTATCGAACTGCTCAGCGACCGGGGAGAACGGCGCTTCGACAGGCTCAGCGACCGGGAGAAGGGCGCTTCGACAGGCTCAGCGACCGGAGAAGGGAAAAAGGAAAAGGTAATAATGGAGATGTAATGATGAATTGTAAATATGATTATCAGCAATTTTGTCAGAATTAAAAATGGGGCTAAAGCCCCCATGTTTTTTCATGCTTTCTAATCCGTCAGTTAAAACTGACGGCAATGGATCGGAGTAACACCGGGATTCCTTTCCATTGACTTTCAATTAGCATTTGAATAAGGCATTTGCTATGCAATCCCATATATATTGCCGTTGGCTTTAGCCAACGGATAAAATGTTGCTGAAAACCACGGGGCTTTAGCCCCATTCAGACGCCCTCAGCCATCAAAACTTTTCAACAAATCAACAAATCAACCTCGTTAAAGATCCGTATCCCTTGCAGGTGAAGTAAGTTCTTCTTCCTCATAATCCATTTCTCTGGCGATGATAAGGTCTTCCCGGCCAAAGAGGCTTTCCTTGGTAATCATAATTTCATACTCCTTACCAGAGCGATTGGGTAGTGAAGTTCTGCGCAGCCATGGGTTGAGAGTGCGTAATTCCTTGTAAGTTATCTGATGATGGTGGGCAAAAGCCACCAGATCATTGATAGTGGTATCTACCCTTACCGTGTAATAGTCTAATGGAGGGTACAAATCCTGTTCGCTGAAATGGAAACCATGCGCGGGCGGGTTTTCAAAAATGGTTTTAATAGCCAGTATGCGGAAAACATAGCGTGAGGTTTCATCATTGAGCCACAAATCGTAATAATTGCCCGTCCTCTGGTTGCTCAGCTGACGGTTCAGCCCTGCTCGGCCCATATTATAGGAAGCAGCAGCAAGAGTCCAGTTGTTGTATCTTTTGTGGGCATCTTTCAGGTATTTGCATGCTGCCCTGGTGGATTTTTCCACATGATAGCGTTCGTCAATCTCCGTGTTCACTTCCAGGCCCAGCTCCCTGCCTGTTGACTGAAGAATCTGCCAGTACCCGCTAGCACCGGCAGGAGAAACCACGTTCATCAAACCGCTCTCGATAAGTGCCAGATACTTAAAATCATCGGGCACTCCCTCTTCCTCCAAAATGGATTCGATAAGCGGGAACCAGCGATGGGCTCTTTTGAAAAACATAAGGGTTTGCGATTGCCAGTAGGTATTGACCAAAAGCTCGCGGTCAAAACGCTCCCGCACTTCAAAGTTATCTACCGGCACGGGCTCACCGGCAAAATTCAATCCATCCGGAATAGGTAAAGCCACCACCCCGTAACTTTCTTCCAGGCTTTGCTGGTTTTCGGCATGGGGAGAAACCACCACCCCGGTAAAAGACAAAAGTTTAACGATTACAAGCAATGCAAGAGGAGATATAACGATGAGAAGACCCTTTTTGATCATGTTCCGGAGAATTAAAAAACAACAATAATGAGATGCATACAAAACTACATTTTTTCTTACCGTAAAAACTGCGTTAAACCCTGATTTTAAACATTTTTATGAACAAATACTAGGAAAAACACATCAACTCATACAAAACCATCGACATAAATTCATTTTTTCTCAGTTTAATTGTTTTTACGGGGGATTCATCCCTACTTTAGACCCATTCTAATTAACTACTTACGACAACAAAAAATTTCAAAAACAACACCCCAGAATTTTAAATTTCGTAGTTTTGCCTCCAGAGTAAAAACCGTTATATATAAAGGAGATTAACTGTATGAACATCACCGAATTAAAACACAACTACAAAAAGCTCAAGGAGCTTGATTACGAGTGGAAAGCTTTAGACAAAGGCTACACCGACAAGGTCCTCTATATCAATGTGGGCAGCCAGGAAATCAAAGAAAAAGCTGTTCCCCCGCTGATGAAGGAAAAATTCATCGGAGGAAAAGGCTATGGCCTCAAGCTGTTATGGGACGCCACAAAGCCCGACACCAAATGGAATGACCCTGAAAATGAAGTTATCATTTCTTCAGGTCCCGTGGCTGGTATCACCCAGTATTCCGGAGCAGGAAAATCGCTGCTGGTAACCATCTCACCCCAAACCGACTCTATCATGGACTCCAACGTGGGTGGATTCTTTGGCCCCTTCCTGAAATTCTCAGGCTTCGACGCACTGGAACTGCAGGGAAAAGCCGACAAAGATGTTATCATTTACATCGACGGGGCAAATCACAAAATTGAGATTATCGAAGACCCCGGTTTCTCAAAAGACACCCACATCCTGGCAGAAGAGCTCACCGAGCTGTTTGCAAAAGATGAGAAAGATGCCAAAAACCTGGGTATCGTTTCTACCGGTGCTGCTGCCGACCATTCCCTCATCGGTATGGTAAACTTCACCTTCTATGATATGAAGCGTAAGAAGATTCGCCTTAAGCAAGCCGGACGTGGCGGTATCGGAACCGTACTGCGCGACAAGAAAATCCTGGCTATCGTAGCCCGCGTGGATGGCGTAACCGGTAACCTGAACAATGTTGCCGATCTGGAAACCATCAAGGACAGAGGTCGCAAATACCAGCAGGAAATGCGCGAGCTGGACGACCACCAGTGCCAGATGCGCAAAAAAGGTACTGCCAACATCGTAAACGTAATGAACGATTACGACCTGCTGCCTACTCATAACTTCAAATTCGGAAGCCACGAAGACGGACTGAAAATTCACAGTAACGTTTTCCGCGACAAATACTTCACCCAAAACGTTCCCGATGGCTGCTGGATTGGATGTGCCATGAGCTGCGCCAAAGGTGTTGACGACTTCGTACTGAAAACCGGACCCTACAAGGGAGATGCCGTTATTGTTGACGGACCCGAGTACGAAACCGCTGCCGGTCTGGGCTCCAACCTGGGTATTTTCGACCCCGAAGCTATCATCGAGCAAAACTTCTACTGCGACACTTACGGTATCTGCACCATTACCTGGGGTACCATCGTTGCCTTCATCATGGAGTGCTACGAAGCCGGCATCCTCAATAAGGAAAGAACCGGTGGTCTGGAACTGAACTTCGGAAACTCCGAAGCAGCCCTTGAGCTAATGCATCAGCTGGCACGCGGTGAAGGTTTCGGACTGGTAGCCGGACTGGGTGTACGCAAAATGAAGCAATTATTTGTGGAGAAATACAATGCCGACCCAAGGTTCCTCAACGACATTGGCATGGAAAACAAAGGACTGGAATATTCCCAGTACGTTTCCAAAGAATCGCTCGCTCAGCAGGGTGGCTACGCCATGACCAACAAAGGACCTCAGCACGACGAAGCCTGGCTGATCTTTATGGATATGGTAAACAACCAGCTCCCCTCTTTCGACGACAAAGCCGAAGCATTGCACTACTTCCCCATGTTCCGCACATGGTTCGGACTGGTAGGCCTTTGTAAGCTTTGCTGGAACGACGTGGTGCCCAAAGGCAACGAGCTCACCGACGAGCCCC
>SLOR01000058.1 GCA_007132395.1 Bacteroidales bacterium | reverse complement strand
TAGTATGGAGCCTCATTGAGGAAGATTTGCTGGAAGCTGTAAATAAGCTGCCCGCCGCACGCAACCAGGAAAATATATACAGAGTTACCAAAGCAGCGGCAGCAGCCTATCTGGGATATGCGTACCTGTATCAGCAGGAATATGCAAAAGCCGAAGGCATTCTGTCAAGAATCTATGCAGGGGAATTTGGCAATTACAGCTTGCTACCCATAGAGGAGTACTCCAATAACTTTGACGGTTACAACGAAAACAACCAGGAATCCATTTGGGAACTGCAGTTTAGCAAAACTACCAACTGGAGCACGGTAAATGTTTTTACTGCCGAATTTCTTTCATGGGAAGAAGCCAATGCATCCAACTGGATTTTTAACCAGTTTACGAAAGAAGAAGATAATGCCGGCAATATAGACTCAAGATATTATGTATCTATGATTTCGCCCGAAGAAGACTTCGAAACCCCCTATGGGAATTACTGGAGTAATAGTGGACGTAATCTCATCCTAAAGCACACTACTCATCCATGGGCCGGAAGCCTGGACTGGGAAAACAATTACCCCCTTATGCGCTATGCTGATGTATTACTTATGCTGGCAGAGGCAACCAACGAAACCAGTGGCCCCGAGGCTGCAAGGGAGTATATTAACCATGTAAGGGCAAGGGCCAATAAAGCTGACATACCCACAGGTCTAAATAATGAACAGTTTCGCGAGGCGCTCATGCATGAGAGGGCCGTAGAGCTTAGCTTTGAAAGCAGAAGATGGTATGATTTGGTGCGCTGGCACGAGGCTGGATGGTTAAACATGAAGGAGGTACTCACCCAAAACGGAGCGCAGGGAGCAGCCAATTTCACTGAAAAACATATGTATTTCCCCATACCTGAACGGGAGTATAATACAAACCCTAAGCTGGACAGAAACCTGCAGTGGTAATAACCCAAACGGCGAAAGCACGGCTTACTATCCAATCCAATGCTTTTCTGCTATTATAACAATGTTGTTTTTGGTTAATCAAACTACACCGGCCGGTTTTCAATGCCGGTGTAGTTTTTCAAGCCCGTAAAACAACTCAGGTCCTTTGCAGGACTCTAGTATTTAACATTGGAGAATTATTCAAACCACAGACGCATAACCAACAAAAAGACAATGGGTCTTCATTATATAACCCAATCAGGTTCTCTAACGGAATCGTTTTCCTCTAAACTAATTTTAATTAATATATTTATGATCTTTTATCATGTCAGAACAGCAGAATAAAGCAGAATAATATGACTAATCGTATTATCGAGAGTAACTCTCTCTTTATTTCTTCTTCCATAACTCTTTAACCCTCAACACTATTTTTTTGCAATCAAAGAACATCAACAAACATTAATAAAATCAAATTATTTGATGAAAGCGAATACCAAAGCATTTGGAAGAACACAAAATGGGCAGGAAGCATTGCTTTATGAAATCAGCAATACGGAAGGCATGCAGGTAAAGATAACAAACCTGGGCGCTACCATCACATCTATCAAAACACCTGACAGAGATGGTAATTCAGAGGAAATAGTTGCAGGTTTTTCTCAGTTGAAACCATACCTGCAAAACAACTTTTATTTTGGATCAACCATAGGCCGATATGCCAACAGAATAGATAGGGGTGCATTGCCTGTTAATGAAACTCTCTTTCAATTACCGATTAATAATTGTTATAACCACTTACATGGAGGGAGTAACGGTTTTCACGCCCAGCTGTGGGATGGAAAACTGGAAGTAAAAAGCCATTCAGCTACTCTTTCCTTAACTTTACATAGCCCGCACTTACAAGAAGGATATCCGGGCAACATTAAGGCAATGGTGCAATACACCCTTCATTCTCACAATCAGCTTGACATCACCTATGAAGTAATAACTGACAGACCCACCCATATCAACCTCACAAATCATACTTATTTTAACTTAAGCAGTTTTAAAGAGAAAATTCACTCACACGATCTTTATATTAGTGCAAACCAACTATTAGACACTAACTCGCAAGGAATACCTACCGGAAAAATGAGGTCAACAAAGGGGACACCATTTGATTTTTCGCATAATCAAAAACTCTCTAAACTAAGAGTTGAAAAATTTGAACTTGACCATTGTTATGTATTTAATCAACCTTATAACAATAATTCACCTCAAATCATTCTGACTCATAAAACTTCTGGCAGAAGGATGAAAGTTTCAAGCACCCAACCAGGGGTACAGATTTACACAGCAAACAAGCTGGATGGAAGCATTACAGGCCACAACGGGATACAATACCAGAAACACCATGCTATTTGCCTGGAGACACAACATTTCCCAGACACACCCAATCAGCCTGCGTTCCCTTCAACACTTATTTCACCAAACAAAAATTACAGACAACAGATCCAGTGGATTTTTGATGTATGCCCATCCCATTAATCAAAGACTTTTACATAATATGACAGAAAAAAAAGAAACTTCTATACACCCCACCCTGGTAGTCCTTGCTGCCGGAATGGGCAGCCGATACGGGGGCCTAAAACAGGTTGACCCAATGGGGCCCCATGGCGAAACCATCATTGACTACTCTGTTTTTGATGCCATGCGAGCCGGATTTGGCAAAGTGGTTTTTGTTATTCGCAAAAGCATTGAAAAGGATTTTTTGGAAACATTCGCGAATCGCTTTCTCAAAAATGTACCTTACGAAATTGTTTTCCAGGAACTGGATTTGTTGCCCGGGGGGGAGCACTGCCCCGATAGCCGCACCAAACCATGGGGCACAGTGCATGCCATCTGGGTTTGCCGCGAAATAGTAAAGGAACCTTTCGTAGTAATCAACGCAGATGACTTTTATGGCCGCGAGGCTTTCGAAACACTCGCCAGCTTTCTAAAAAACAATAAGGAGGAAAATCCTCAATCCTATGCCATGTGTGTATACAACCTGGGCAATACTTTGTCGGAACATGGTAGTGTAACACGAGGCATTTGCAAAGTAACCCCAAAGGGTTATCTGGAGTCGGTAGACGAGCAAACCAACATTGAGATAAAAGCTTCCGGAGAAATCATCAGTTATACTACCGAACACGCTATGAACCTTGCCCCGGAACTAAAAGTCTCCATGAACATGTGGGCTTTTAATCCTTCCTTTTTCCCGCTTGCCGAGAAGTATTTTTTGGAATTCCTCAAAGCACGTGGTACAGAACAAACCGCTGAGTTTGTCACACCTCAACTGGTGGATATACTTATTAGAAAGGGAGAGGGGCGGGTAAGAGTATTGCAATCACCCGCGCAATGGTTTGGCATTACTTACGCTGAAGACAAGCCAATGGTAATACAAAAGCTTAAAAAGCTGGCCAAAAAGAAGGAGTACCCTGAAAAACTCTGGAAATAAAAAATTGACTCAAATTATGACTTAAGAATTAAGGTTTTAAAATTATGAAATAGTATTTTTGGCTTTAATCAAAAAACTGAAATCTAATTATCAATAATCTCATTTTAGCAATACAAAAATCATATCATGGGAACATTTCACACATTGGATTACATCATTTTTGCAGTTTATGGGCTGTTGATTCTTTCTGTGGGCCTTTGGGTATCGCGGGGCAAAAAGGGCGTAAAGAAAACCGCTGAAGATTATTTTCTTGCCGGTAAGAGCCTGCCCTTCTGGGCCATTGGCGCATCACTTATTGCTGCCAATATTTCTGCCGAACAGTTTATCGGCATGTCGGGTTCAGGTTTTGCCATCGGACTGGCCATTGCATCTTACGAATGGATGGCTGCCCTCACACTGATTATAGTGGCCAAATTCTTTCTCCCTATATTTATTAAGGAGGGATTGTTTACCATTCCCCAGTTCATTGAAAAACGCTTCAACACCAATCTGAAGACTATACTTGCCATTTTCTGGGTGGCATTGTTCATTTTTGTGAATCTAACCTCGGTGCTATTTCTGGGGGCCAAGGCACTGGATACCATTTTGGGCAATGGTGATGGTTCCATGGTAATATGGTTTATCCTGGGGTTGGCATTTTTCGCGGCGGCCTACTCCATCTGGGGTGGTTTGTCGGCAGTCGCCTGGACCGATGTAATACAGGTAGTGCTGCTGGTAATCGGGGGCACCATTACCACTTTCATTGCCCTGAATTATGTTACTCCCGAAGGAGGTGTTTTCAATGGCATGAGTCATGTATACACTACTGCGGGCGATAAATTCAATATGATTCTCAGCCGCGATAACCCGCAGTTTTTGAATCTGCCCGGCATTGGCGTTCTGATTGGCGGTATGTGGGTGGCTAACCTGTATTACTGGGGCTTTAACCAGTACATCATTCAACGCGCACTGGCCGCAAAATCCCTTCGCGAAGCACAAAAAGGACTTGCTTTTGCGGCTTTCCTGAAACTGCTGCTACCTCTGATTATCGTAATTCCCGGCATCATTGCCTATGTAATGTTTACCCAACCCGAGGGCACTGCAGTCATTGATGGTATCCGTGGCGATTTCCTACGTCCTGATGGCACAATTAATTATGATATTTCCTACCCCTGGCTCATCCGCACATTTATCCCCACGGGCATCAAAGGGTTGGTAGTTGCTGCACTCACGGCAGCCATTGTTTCGTCGCTGGCATCTATGCTCAACTCAACAGCCACCATATTCACCATGGACATCTATAAACCTTACCTGTCTAAAAGAACCGATGGTTCCGACCTGGTTCCTGTTGGCAGAATCGTAGTGCTGGCAGCGCTGGCCATCGCTATACTGGTGGCTCCGGCTCTGGATACCATGCCCCAGATGTTCCAGTACATTCAGGAATATACCGGTGTGGTAAGCCCGGGCATACTGGCTGTCTTTTTGATGGGATTATTCTACAAGAAAGCCAACAGTAAAGGTGCTATAATAGGGGTAATTGCTTCTATACCTGTGGCATTGCTACTTAAATTCCTTCCCATCGAGATGCCTTTCCTTGACCAGATGATGTACACCTGCCTTATTACCATGGTTATTATTGTAATAGTAAGCTTACTTACTGCCAACTATGACGAGGATCCCAAGGCAATTCCATTGCCCAAAGAAACCTTCAAAACCGGTAAGAACTTTAACATGGCAGCTTATGCTGTGATGCTTATCCTGGTGGTATTGTACACTGTATTTTGGTAAAACATTCAGGTAATGGGTAATGAATTAAGGGTATGGGCGATGTGCACCTCAATCCTAACCATTACCCTTTACCATTCATCCACCCACTATAGTATGAAAGAACAACATGTAAAAAAGGTATTCGCCCAAAAATACAACAGCCCGTTTCGCTTCTTTGCTGCACCGGGCCGCATCAACCTTATTGGTGAACACACCGATTACAATGAAGGATTTGTGATGCCCGCGGCTATCGACAAAAGAATCTACCTGGCCATTGCACCACGAGAAACGACTGAGGTTGAACTATTCTCTATTGATTTTGATGAAACTGTAGCATTCGACATTCACCAAACCACAGACCGTCTTCCCCACTGGGCAAAATATCCGTATGGTGTAGTAAAAGAAATACTGGCAGCAGGCCATGCAGTCAAAGGATTTAAAGCTGTTTTCGGTGGAGATATTCCCACGGGCGCTGGCCTGTCATCTTCTGCAGCGTTGGAAAGCGCATTTGCGACTGCTCTGAATACAGTTTTCAACCTGAGCATTAACAAGCTTACCCTGGCCAGCATAGGACAACTTGCCGAGCACAATTACGCGGGAGTGAGATGTGGTATCATGGACCAGTTTGCTTCCATACACGGAAAAGAAAACAATGTAATTCAGCTCGACTGTCGTTCTCTCGCCTTTGAGCATTTTCCGCTGGAGCTGCATGAGCATGAACTCCTGCTTGCTGATACGCGCGTTAAGCATAGTCTCGCCTCCTCTGCATACAACCAACGCAGAGAAGAATGCGAAGAAGGAGTTACAATTTTGAGCAAACTGCAACCTGGGATAAAAAACCTGAGAGATGTGAACCCGGAAGACGTTCGAAAACACAAAAGCCTTATGAGCAAGGAAGTATTTATGCGTTGCGAATATGTTGCCGAAGAGAATGAACGGGTGAAAGCCACCGCCCGTGCACTCGCAAAAGGAGAAATAGACAAGGTAGGCCAGTTACTCTATGCTTCGCACCAGGGACTCAAAAATAAATACCAGGTTAGCTGCCGGGAACTGGATCTGCTTGTGGATACAGCTCTCAAAACACAAGGCGTTTTGGGTGCACGCATGATGGGTGGTGGATTTGGCGGATGTACCCTTAATATCGTGGAAACATCATCCATGGAAAAAGTAATAAAAATAATGACAGAGAGCTTCCAGGCTGAACTGGGTTCGGAACCCGCGTTTTACAGAGTAAACATAAGCGGAGGCGCCACAGAAATGTAAAAAAACCTGCGGGAGGTATAATTGGCAGGAAATCGTATTTTTGTGCCGGCCCAAATGATTGGTATAAAATATTATATCCTTTCACAGGCCATTAAAATGAACACTATACATTCCGACATATGAATAAAAAAATCCTGGTTACCGGTGGCACCGGATACATTGGTTCGCACACGGCAGTAGAATTACAAAATTGCGGGTATGAGGTTCTCATTGTTGACAACCTTGCCAACTCCAACGAAAATATCGTAAGTCAGATTGAGAAAATTACCGGTATCAGACCGGGATTCACTCAATTAGACCTTTGCGACCGTCAGGCTACCCTCGATTACTTCCAAAAGCACAGCGACATTAGCGGTGTGATTCACTTTGCCGCCTACAAAGCGGTGGGTGAATCTACGGAAAAACCCCTGATGTACTACCAGAACAACCTGGGTTCGCTGACTAATATGATGGAGGCAATGGCGTCAATTGGCTGCAAACATCTGGTGTTTTCTTCTTCCTGCACCGTTTACGGACAACCGGCCGAACTACCGGTTTCAGAAAAGGCCCCCGTAAAAAAAGCCATGTCGCCCTACGGCAACACCAAGCAAATATCAGAAGAAATCATCTTTGACCAGTGCCTGGCCGGAAATCTGGAAGCTATTTCATTGAGATACTTTAATCCCATTGGCGCGCACGAAACGGCACTCATAGGTGAGCTTCCCATTGGCGTACCCAACAACCTGGTGCCATTTATAACCCAAACAGCCATTGGGAAGCGCGAAATGCTACAGGTTTTCGGAGACGACTACAATACCCCCGATGGCACATGCATCCGCGATTACATACATGTGGTTGACCTGGCCAAAGCGCACATTGTTGCCCTGGAAAGACTCAGCGGGGAAAACAACCTTGAACGATTTGAAATCTTCAACCTCGGCACCGGCATCGGATACAGCGTGCTGGATATTATCCTCACCTTTGAAGGCGTAAATGGCGTAAAACTTAACTACAGAATAGCCCCCCGCCGACCGGGAGATGTGGAAAAAGTTTGGGCCGACACCACCAAAGCCAACGAAGTGCTCGGTTGGAAAGCCGAACTGGGCCTCGAAGCTATGCTTCGCTCGGCATGGAAATGGGAAAAATTTCTTCAGAACAAAGAAATATAAAGCGAACAATTTGAAATAAAACCCCCGGCAGAATAT
>SLOR01000203.1 GCA_007132395.1 Bacteroidales bacterium | reverse complement strand
TTTTCTTTCTTCCATCAGCCTGATGGTTTTACGGAAGAAGTTTTTGTCTTGGGGCAGTGAGGTGATTTTTAATCCCAGTTCTCTGAGGGTTTCCGGGTTTACCCTTGTGTCGTAGCCATTGAAAATCTGTAATTCATCAGGTTTGGAAAAGCCTTCCCAGGTATGCTCAAGGAAAGGGTCGATATTCCCTTCTACAATTTTTTTAGATTCTGCCAGTTCCTGATCCATGATTTCATTGAAAGAATCCCACAAGCCTTTGGCATAGTCCTTTGAAATTACATTTTCGCCCACAAGCTTGTCAATATATAAGGTGGCCGGGTCGGGGTGTTTTTCGATGACTTTGTAAAGGAGTGGTTGGGTGAAGCGGGGCTCATCGCTTTCATTGTGCCCGTATTTGCGGTAGCACAGCAGGTCGATAAAAACATCGCGCTGAAACTTTTGCCTGAACTCCATGGCCAGGCCTATGGTGTAAACCACCGCTTCCACATCATCGCCATTAACATGAAAAATGGGCGATTGAATGGTTTTGGCCACATCAGTACAATAGGTGCTGCTGCGTGCCTCCAGGTAGTTGGTGGTAAAGCCCAGCTGGTTGTTGATAACCAGATGAATGGTGCCCCCGGTTTTGTATGCTGGTAGCTGCGACATTTGTAATACTTCATAAACCACCCCCTGCCCGGCTATGGAAGCATCGCCGTGTATAATAATAGGGGCAATGCTTAGTAAATCGTTATTATATTTTCGTTCTGCTTTTGCACGGGCCAGGCCTTCCACAATGGGGGTGACCGTTTCCAGGTGGCTGGGGTTGGGGGCTATGTTAAGGTGGATGGTTTTCCCGCCGGATGTTTCTGTTTCGAGCGTGCAGCCCAGGTGGTATTTTACATCTCCAAGCAGGGTTTCATCGGCGTAGGCCATGCCGCCAAATTCGCTGAATATTTTCCTGTAGGGTTTGCGCAAAATGTTGCCCAGTACATTTAACCTCCCTCTGTGAGCCATGCCGATAACATATTCCCTGATTCCCATATCAGCACCTTTTTCAATTACTGAGTCCATGGCAGGAATAAGGGTTTCTCCTCCTTCCAGCGAAAAACGTTTCTGTCCGGGAAAGCGTTTGCGTACAAAATGCTCGAAGCCCACAGCCTCGGTGAGCTTTTTAAGGATTTGCTTTTTCGTGTCTTTAGTGAACTGTGGCACATTTCTGTTTCCCTCCATCTTTGCTTTGAGCCACTCCACAATTTCCGGGGTGCGGATATACATAAATTCGACACCTATGCTCTGGCAGTAGGTCGTTTTTAAATGCTCAATGATTTGGCTCAAAGGCGCTTTACCGATGCCGATTTCGTTACCTGCCTGGAATTCCTTGTTCAGGTCATCGTCCGATAGCCCGAAGTTTTCATGGTCGAGGGTAGGGCTGTATTGCCTGCGGGTGCGCACGGGGTTGGTTTGGGTGAAAAGGTGCCCGCGTTCACGATAAGCGTTGATGAGGTCTATTACATTGAATTCGTTATGGAAACCACGATTAGCAGTTGCCGGTTGTTCAGTTTTGGCAGGGAAGTGGGTTTGAGCAAAATCAAATCCACCAAAAAAATGTTGCCAGTCGGGGCTTACGGAAGAGGGGTCAGAAAGGTATTGCTGGTATAGCGACTCTATGGACTGGGGGTCGGTATTGCCCAGATAGGAGAACTTTTCCATACGTATTAGTTTCGGAAGTCGTGTTTTGATACAAATTTAATACTATTTGATTATTGGGTGATGATTATGTAATAAAGAATTAAGAAGGGATTTGTTTAATATGGTTGAATCTTTTTTTTATAAAAGTCGCCATGTATTAAAATGAAGTTGGAATTGGTTTGTTTTTTATCCAATCGGTTTATTTAGTTTATTGCGCCCTTTATATGGTAACAGGTTTTTCGAATAGAGATTTGTTTAACAACTGTGATGTCTTGATCACAGTGGGTTTGGGAAATTGTGTTAAATTATTTTAGAATTTATTTGCAAATTTTTTGCATTAAACGATATATTTAATACCTTAGATTGGAAAATATAGTTTGTTGTATGTAAACTGCTTGTTTTGCCGATACTCTATTCTTCTATGCAATCCGAATATTTCCAAAACCCCTTACTGTTTTCATCCGACAACGGGAAGTCATCCCCATGCTTTCCCTTTCCGTATTCTGAAAGGATATAAGGGCTATCCTCCCATGCCCCCGCTTCAGACAATGCGGTTTTATTTGGTTTTGGTTCTGGTATCGTTTAGATAATAAGATATTTATTGAATTTGAACTCAAGTTTTTTCTACCTGATATTGTTAACCAAAACCTATTAATCATGAAGAGAACTTTACTATTTCTTACCATGTTTCTGCTTATGGGGGCAACAACCCTGATGGCCCAGTTTGAAGAATTGAGCCCGCAGGAAAAAGAAAAGCTCCATAGCGAACTGAATTTGAAAAATGACGAATTGAAGGACATCCCTCCCGAAGTTCAGTCGTTTATGGATGAACATGGCTGGCGTTCGGGCCGTATTGTTGGCGGGGAGGACGCCGATATTGCCGACTACCCCTGGCAGGTTGCTCTGATGCAGGGCAGTACCCAATTCTGCGGCGGAAGCATTATCCATGAAGAGTGGATTTTAACTGCTGCGCATTGCCTTACCGGAAGCTGGACAGCTCAATACATCAGGGCCGGTGTTACCAATAGAAACCATACAACAGGGCAGGATATTAATGTTGTTGAATATTTCACCCATCCCAACTTTAACAATCCGGTAAGTTGGGCCAATGATATTGCATTGCTCAGGCTGGAAAGCCCGCTGGATCTCTCTGGTCCTAATGCTAAAGCAATTCCAATTGTTACCCAGGCTGATGCCAATGCCGGGTTGACCAACCCCGGAATTTTTTCTGCTGTTACGGGCTGGGGAGCATTATCGGCCGGCGGACCTTCTTCAAACATTCTGCAGGTGGTTATGGTGCCCATTGTGTCTAATGCAGAGGCCATGAACCCGGGGGGGTATTCCCCAGGAAGTATTACCGATGATATGCTGTGTGCAGGCGATATGGCCTCAGGAGGTATTGATGCTTGTCAGGGCGATAGTGGCGGCCCTCTTGCTGTGCCCGATGGTGCCGGCGGTTGGAAGCTTGCAGGGATTACCAGCTGGGGGAATAGCTGTGCATTACCCAACTATCCCGGTGTGTACGCAAGAGTCAGCTACTTTGAAGACTGGATAGGGCAATATGTGGAATTTGCCGACCCATTGGCTCCCCAGGCATCCACCAACTTTGTTGTTGTACCCGGCGAAATGGGAGCGCTATCTGCTGATATCAGCTGGACAAACCCTGATGAAACTGTCGATGGTTCTGCTCTCACGCAACTTAATGAGGTGAGACTCTATAGGAATGGAGAACTTATTCATACCGTTAATAACCCCGTAATAGGAGGAGAAGAGAGCTATACGGATACAGATTTTGCAGAGGCAGGTAACTATAGTTATGTGGTTGTAGGCGAAAATGCTGCAGGAGAGGGCTTGCCAGCTTCAGCTATGGTGTTTGTAGGTGAGGATTTGCCAGGAGAACCTGAAAATGTTGTACTTGCAGCACAGGGTAACGATGGATTTATTACCTGGGACGCCCCGGAGAGTGGCCTTAATAATGGCTGGTTTGACCAGGCTTCCTTAACCTTTAGTGTAGTTCGCTTTCCGGATGAAACGGAACTTGCTTCAGGGCTTACAGAAACTGCATTTGTTGATACCGAAGTGCCAGGTATAGGTGTATATTATTACGAGATTACGGCGTCCAATCAGGCCGGTGTCGGAGGAACGGGTCGTTCCAATCCTGCTACATTGTATGTGGGGGATCTTGTGGCCATAGATATTGGTACTGAAGCTACCATACCTACATTCAGAATTCCTTTCGATTTTTACTGGAAAAACAGCCTTACCCAAACCATCTATTATCCTGAAGAAATGCAGGGACTGGGAGGGGATATTAATGCGGTGTTGTACCAAAACTCCTTTACAACGGATTTATCCAACAGAGAAATACGTATTTACATGGGGATTACAGACCTTGAGCAGATGGGCAATGATTTTGTGTCTACTGCAGACCATCAGCTGGTATTTGAAGGCACGGTTGATTTTCCCAGCGGTCAGAATGTAATCGTTATACCACTTGATAATCCTTTTATGTACGGTGGAGGCAATCTGATGATTACCACACACAGGGTTTTTGAGGATGCATTTTACTCTGCTAATGATCGGTTTTTTGCAACCACCACCACGCAGTATCCCGACAGGACACGGCAAGGGGTCTCAGATTCCTTTATCTATGATCCGGCGAACCCTCAAACCGGTGGTAGTAATACCCTTAGACCTGCAGTACCCAACACTACCTTATTGTTTGATGTAAGTAATTTTGGTAGTGTCGGGGGCATGGTTACTGAACTAAACACTGGTACTCCTCTTCAGGGAGTAATGTTGCATGTTGAAGGTACTGATCTTATTACCCACACCAATGAAAATGGTGAGTATTCGTTCCCTTACGTATTGGGTGGAGAAGTCACGATAACAGCTTCCCTGTTCGGTTATTATGACAATTCTGAAACCCTGATGGTGGAACCAGGCGAAACCCATACCCTTAACCTGAGCCTTGAGCCTTTTACCGTAGTTACTGTAAGTGGTTTTGTAGATAGAAGTGATTTGCCGGGAGAAGGCTTGCCGGGTGCAAATGTACAACTTACCGGGTACGATAATTATTTCACCCAAACCGATGAGCAAGGGAATTTCAGTATTCCTGGAGTCTTTGCCAATAACAACTATCAGTTACAGATTACCATTGCGGATTACCAGTCTTATCAGCAAGAAGTGGAGGTTTTTGAAGAGGATGTGGACCTGGGTACTATTACCCTGCTGGAAATAGCCTATCCTGTCTCCAATGTAGTGGCTGAGATAACAGAAGAAAATAATGTGCAACTGACCTGGGGCGAAGCTGTATCCGGGCAAACATGGAATGAAAGTTTTGAAGAAGGAGTTATTCCCGATGGATGGACACGCATTATCAACAATACCGGGTCTGGTGCTGTGGGAGCCTATACCTGGCATATTACAGGCGAAGTCACTTTTGATGATGGAGGTATTACTCCTCAGGACGGAGATTACCAGGCATTTATCATGTGGAGTTACGATCACCAGGATGAGTGGCTCATAACGCCTGAATTTACATGCCCTCCCGGCGAGCTTGTATTTTGGTATTATGGCTCCAATGGTTCTGTAAATGCAGATAACTATTACGCGAAGGTATCCACCGATGGAGGGAACTCCTGGACAATTTTGTGGAATGCCAGCGATTTGCCTCCCGGCGAAAACTATTACTATGCTCCTGCTATCATAGATTTGTCAGCCTACACCGGGCAGGATATTCATATTGCCTGGAATAATGTGGATGGCGACGGTCAAGGGCTTTGGTTTGCCTGGGCTATTGATAATATTTCTGTGGGCGGCGATAAAATTGATATCAGGGATTTATTTGTAGGTTCTATCCCCAAGCAGGGAGTAAATCCTGCTGCAAAGGATGGTAAATTCAGAAATCCCATAGATATTGCCGGAATGAACTACCCCCGGCAGCATGATGCCAGGGTGCTGGAATCTTACAATGTGTATCGTTTCCTTGAATCTCAGAAGGAAGATAATGATTTGTGGATTGAAATCGTTACTGGTGTTACCGGGTTGGAATACCTGGACGAAAACTGGGACGCCCTAGATGCGGGTGTTTACCAGTATGCTGTAGTAGCTGTATATACCAACGATGTGTTGTCGCCACCGGCATTTTCCAATACCTTGCCAAAGGATATGTATGCAGAGGTAACCCTAAATATTACTACCAATTCGGGTGACAGTCCACAGGGAGCAGAAGTAGTGCTGGTTAATCAGGATGGAAATCCTGAATTTGAATACGTTCAAATTGTGCCGGAAAATGGTATAGTAGTTTTTGAGGAGGTTTGGAAAGGCATATATGATATCCTGATTGATCTGGATGGGTTCGATCTGCTGGAAGATACGGATCTTGAAGTCTGGGATAATGCTGTGGTTTTCAATTTTGAACTCATAGAAACCCTGGCTGCGCCTTACGGCCTGGTGGCAGAACAAACCGATGTGTTGGGAGAAATCCTTTTCTCCTGGAACAATATTTTAGGTGATAGCTATTTTGCTGATTCTTTTGAAGATCAAACTTTTGATGCCTGGGATGAATTTATTCAGGGGCCTGGCACTCCGGGATCTGCGGGAAATGTTACTTACTGGCATGTGGCCTTTGGGACTGCAGCACCTGATGGTAATTATTTCGCCCGGGTAGAATGGGGATATGATATTGACACCTGGATTATTTCACCCTCGTTACTGGCCTCAGAGAATACTCAGCTTAGCTTTTGGTGGAACACAAGTTATTACTGGAGTGTCAGCCCTTATAATAACTCCGATTTGCATGTGAAAATTTCCCAGGATGATGGGCTAACCTGGACCTCCATCTGGACGGAAAATGATGAAGGGGTGTTTGAGACTTTTGTATGGTACGAAACTGTGCTGGATCTTTCAGCGTATGATGGCCCCATAAGGATTGCGTTTAATGTTGTGCAGGACGATGGTGCAGCTGTTTCTCTTGACCATATTGTGTTTGGTAATAGCGCCAGAACTCCCGGAACATATGTTGTCTCAAATGCACCTCCTGTACCTGAAGACGCCAAATCAGCCAAAGGCTTTGCTTATAGCATGAGCCGAATGGGTAAAGCTACCCTTGGTTTTGATATCTATCTTGATGAAGCACTTGTTGCCTCTACAGATCCCGAAACTACCCATTTCCTCTTTACCGGCTTGCCTGGCAATACTTTATTTACTGCAGGTGTAAGAACCAGGTATACTACCGGTGATTCCGAAATTGTAGAACTGGAATTTACTACCCCCGAATATTACCTGCTTCATGTATTTACAGAGGGTGATGGCGATGTTGAAGTGAATGGAGTGGAATATGTTACGCCCATGATGTTTGATGAGGTAACCGAACTTAACCTGGAAGCAGTTCCACATACCGGCAGACACTTTACCCATTGGAGCGGAGATCTGGAAGGCGATGAAAACCCCACCTCTATGGTGTTGGACCGGGATATGGGTATTACAGCGCATTTTGCAGTTAATGTATATTCTATCAACGCGGTGCCCAACAATCCGGCATTTGGCAATGTGGTTAGCGGGACCGGTGAATATGAGCACGGCGATGAAGTAACCCTGGTGGCTGAACCTGCTGTGGGATATGAATTATTCGCGTGGACGGAAAACGGCAGCGCCGTTTCGACGGATACTGAATATACTTTTATAGCCGAAGATGACCGCAATCTTATTGCTGTTTTTGCCATTAAGGTGTATGCTGTTGAAGCAGAGGTGAATATTCCGGGAGCCGGTACCGTGGAAGGAACCGGTAACTACCAGCATGGTCAGACCATTACCCTGGAAGCAACCCCCGCAACAGGATACCATTTTGTAAACTGGACCCTTGACGAGGTTGAGTTTTCTGCTGATAATCCCCTGGAAACAGAAGCCCTTGAGGA
>SLOR01000408.1 GCA_007132395.1 Bacteroidales bacterium | reverse complement strand
TTAAAACCAAAGGAGTTATTATGAAAAAAACCATAGTATTACTTTCATTATTGTTTTTCGGAACGGCAACCATGGCGCAATTGTCTATCCACGCCGACATCAGTCCCCGTGCAGAGTTGCGCCACGGATACCGTGTAATGCTCAATGAAGATGAAAAAGCTGCAGGCCATATCAATCAGCGCACCCGATTGGCATTGGCTTTCGAAAAAGATAATATCAAAACCCACATATCCTTTCAGGATGTAAGGGTTTGGGGACAGGAGCCCCAAAGGCAGGTGCATCCCTCTCTGGGCATCCATGAAGCATGGGCCGAACTTACCCTGCAGGAAAACTGGGCCGTAAAAGTGGGCCGTCAGCACCTGCGCTACGACAACCAGCGCTTTTTTGCCATTAACGACTGGTTACCCATGGGGCAGAAACATGATGTGGTGTTGCTAAAACACCAGCATGCCAGCGGCGAGGCCCACCTGGGCACTGCCTTCAATCAGCCCTGGGCAGCATATCCCGCCAATTTTGGTACGGTTTACGGCATTAACAATTATAAGTACATGAACTTTCTGCGCTACACTACCACCCTGGGCGACGATGGCAACCTGGCGCTTATGGCGGTAGCCGATGGATATGAAAGCACTTTCAACCCCAACACCCTCTATGTAAGGGGCACATGGTCGGCCTTTGTGCGCTATCAGCTCGGCAACATCAACCTGATGATTAACCCGGCTTTCCAGCATGGCAATACCCGATGGGGGCAGGATATCAGCGCGGGATACCTGCGGACAGAAGCCTCACTCCCATTGTCAGAAACCATCACCACAACTACGGGTATAGAAATTTTTTCAGGCAATGACGCCACCAATGCCAATGATGATAAATACAGAGCCTTTGATGCCCTTTACGGTGCGGGCCATGCCAACCTGGGATTTATGGATTACTTTACCCAGATACCGCAGCACACGCGTGAGGCCGGGATGATAAACCCTTTTATCAAAAACCGCATCCGACTCAATCCCAGAACCTTTATGGATGCCGACCTGCATTTGTTTTTCCTGCAAAACAATTATGTGCACAACAATGAGGTAATCAACAAATACCTGGGTACCGAAATAGATCTTACCCTCAATTATGGATTTAACGAGTTCACAAGAATTATCGGTGGCTTCTCCATGATGTTCGGCTCCGAATCCATGGAAATCATCAAAAGAGGAAGCAAGGATGAGCCTGCGTATTTTGCATATATTATGTTGAGAATCAGGCCTAAGTTATTATAACTTTGCAGAAGGAAAAGGGAACTAAAATTAACAAAATCTATACATAAATTATGACATTCAAAAAAGCGCACCTGCAACGGATTCCGTTGGCAATCATCATACTCTTACTTGTATCATGTACAGGCACAGAAGAAAAGCAAAGCCAGCCGGCCAACGAAAATGAGGCCCGGATTTTACTCAGCTACCTTGAGGAAAACGGCGATATCATCAACTCGGCCGAAATACCCTTTCTGATTAATGCGGACGAGGTGCATGCCAACCTCAATGGCTCCAACTACCACGTGGTGGATGTACGCTCACCAAGAGATTTCAACCGCGGGCATATAGCACATGCTGTCAACATACAACCTGAGAATATCCTTGATTATTTTGAAAACCGCATTGAACCCAATAGCTTTCAGAAAATTACCATCGTATGTAACGATGCCCACCTGTCAGGCTATGTGGCAGGCATATTGCGCTTCCTTGGCTACGATAATGTTTTCAATATGCGATTTGGGATGAGTGCATGGCACGATGATATTGCCAGGCGCCATTGGTATGCCAATATCTCTGACGATTTGGTGGGTCGCCTGGAAACTACCCCCCACCCCAAAAACGAACCCGGGCCGCTTCCTAATCTCTCCACAGGGAAAAACACAGGCTATGAAATACTGAGAGAACGCGCACAAATAGCACTGGAACTGGACTACCATTCCACAGTAATTGATTTTATGGATATCCTGGAAGGGAAGGAAGATTACTACCTGGTAAATTACTGGCCCGAGGCCTTATACAACCAGGGCCACCTACCCGGTGCCATACAGTACGACCCCAAAAAAGCATTTCACAGTGGAGCGGATATCTTTACGCTTCCAACAGATCAACCCCTGGTGGTATATTGCTACTCAGGCCATCACACGGTTTACGTAAACGCCTACCTGGCCCTGCTGGGTTACGAATTTCGCAGCCTGGACTATGGTGTAAATGCCTTCACCCACCAAATTATGGCTGAAACACAACCGGCCTCCAGATCTTTCTCCGCCATTCATGTAAGAAATTACCCGCTGGTGCGCGACGGCCTTCTGGACATGTCTGATTCGCGCAACGAGCCCGCGGAAAAGGTAGAGGTAACTACCGTGCAGGGTGGATGCTGACAGACCTGCAGATAAACACCCGAAAACAAGAACGTACAATACTATAAAACATATGGAAACACAACCCAAACCTTTCATGAACCCTTACCTGGCGGGCTTTTTGCTGGGCCTTGTGCTGCTGGCCTCTTTTGTTATTACCGGCCGCGGGCTGGGCGCCAGCGGTGCTGCCAAGGATTTAGTAATCACTACCGTGGGCAGTATAGTACCTGAATATGCCGGACAATCTCCCTTTTACGAACCCTATTTCCAGAGTGAAGGAAGCCCCATGCGCACATGGCTGGTATATCTTGCCTTGGGAGTAATCGTGGGCGGATTTATCAGCGGTGCCTCATCCTACCGCCTGGGTTTCAAAATGGAAAAAGGACCCGGCATCAGCAACCTTACACGGGCACTTTTCGCCGTGGCAGGGGGACTGCTTTTCGGACTGGGGGCACAGTTTGGCCGCGGTTGTACCAGTGGTGCAGCCCTCAGTGGCATGGCCGTACTCTCCACAGGAGGTATCCTCACCATGATGGTGATATTCGGCACCGGCTACATGATAGCATATTTTTTCCGGAAATTATGGATTTAAGCCTCAGGAAAGCAACAAAAGTCCAAAAGAAAGTTCTATATCCAATGACAAAAAAAGCAAAGTAATATGGCTCCATTTATCCCCGAGGGTATTGTAAACCCGCAACTCAATCTGTTTTTCGCACTGCTGCTGGGCATAGGCTTTGGCTGGGTGCTTGAGCAGGCAGGCTTTTCTTCTTCACGTAAGCTGGCCGGCGTATTTTACGGCTACGACTTCGTGGTACTGCGCGTATTTTTCACCGCGGGTGTTACTGCTATGGTGGGTCTGCTCTTCCTGAGCTTCATGGGCTGGATCGACATGAGCCTGGTTTACATCAACCCCACCTATCTGTGGTCGGCCATAGTGGGTGGTGTAATTATGGGGTTCGGGTTTATACTCGGCGGCTACTGCCCCGGCACCAGTATCGTGGCAGCTACGGTAGGAAAAATTGATGCTATGCTCTTCCTGCTGGGAGCCATGCTGGGCATGTTTGTCTTCGGTCATTTCTATAATGCATGGGAGCCGCTCTATACAGGCAACTTCCTGGGCCACCCCTTTATATATGAAACGCTGGGTATGCCCCGCTCGTGGTTTGCATTCCTGCTGGTAATGATGGCAGTAGTGGCATTTGCTGTTACGCAGAAAATCGAAGACAATGTAAACGATACCCCTGCAGAAATCATTCAGCAACGCCCCTCCTACATTTTACAGGGCTCATTGCTCATTATAGCCATCGTGGCTTTTCTTTTTCTGCCCGAACAACGAAAAAGCAATGCCAGGGAACTTTCTCCTCAGCAATTACTGGCCATGGTACAGGATGAAAAAAGATATGTGGACACAGAAGAAGCTGTTTACAAAATCCTTAACGAGGACCGGAACTTCACACTTATTGATGTGCGACAAGCCGATGACTACGCGCACTTCTCCCTGCCCGGTGCCGTTCATATCACAGCCGATGAGTTGCTGGGAAGACGCTACCGCGATTTTTTCCGCGACAACAACGGCAAAAAGGTTTTTTACGGATTTGGAGAAAGTGAAGCGGAAAAAGCCTGGCTCACGGCGTCCAGGGCTGGTTTCGAAAACGTGTATGTTCTCAGGGGCGGTCTCAACGGAATGTTTGACACCCTGTTTAACGGCAACGACAAACCTGAAGATAAAAACGATCTGACTGAAGGTTTCAGGGTACGCTTCCTGACCAAAGCACGTCAGATGTTCCTGGAGGGCGAGGCCATTAAAACAGAAGCCGCGGCACCCATACCCGTAAGAACCATCATTGAACTGGAAACACCCGGCGGAAGGGGTGGTTGTTAATCAAACCAAAAGCACATTAATCATGAAAAAAATAAGCACCCTGAATCATATCAGCATACTATCCTTCGCCTTTGTGGCGATTGTTGTGATAATCAATCTATTTACCACCAATAACTATGGCAGGTCCAATTCCGCTGTGGTTTCGATGATGCAGGAGGATTACCTGCTCAACTATCACCGGCTTTACTCCATTCTTTCTTCCGGCGGTAACGATTACCTGTTTGTGGACCTGCGAAAGGAAGAAGTTTTTGAAAAAGGACATTTGCCCAATTCTGTCAACATCCCCATGAATGAATTGCTGGAAAGAAGCCATCTGAGAACCCTCAGAAGAAGCGGAGGCAAAACCCTGGTGCTGTATGCAGACCAGGAAGCCACGGCCCACTCGGCCCGCTACCTGCTGCTGTCGGGCGGCCTGGATGTTCCTGTAAAAGTTATGGCAGGGAATTATGAAATGGCTGTTGATGTTGCGGTTGAAGTTTTTCAACCCGCCTATGCAGCTTTTAAAGATGAGAAGGCTCGTTTCGATTACCGGAGGTACATGGGAGGTGCAGCCAAAAGCACTGAGCCGGCAAAACCTACTGGCATCATCCCGGAGGTAAGCCAGCAAACACTCGGAGCCCAGGGAGGCTGCTAAACAAACGCTAGCACAACTAATCCAGCGGATTACTTATTCTTCCGTTCTGCCCGCAGCTGCTCCAGTTCGCGGGCAGCTTTTTTCTCCTCGGTAATATCAAAGTTGAAACGGATAATTTTAAATACCCGCCCCCTTTCGTCTTTCACAGGGGTATAAATTTCGCGGGTAAACACCTGACGGCTGTTGATGTTTTTTTCTGATTCCATACGGCGGGTATTGCCTGCCAGCAAATCAGCCCAAAACTCCTTGTACCTTTCAGAATAGGCATACTCAGGTGGGATCACAAAATCGGTATGGTATCTCCCCAGTATATCGTTTTTGGTAATTTCGCCAAACTGTAGCGCGTATTCCATATAAGCATCATTGATGCGGATAATTTTCCCGTCCAGGTTATACTCAATACAGGGCAGGGCATTGTTGATGGCCTCAAGATAGCCTTCCATCTCGGCTCCCTGACGCACCACCCGGGTTCTCGACTCCTCTATTTCCTCCAGGTTATAGCGGATCTTTTCTTCCTTGTCTCTTAACTCCTCTTCCAACTTTTTAAAGTTGGAAATATCGTGGGCTACCTTGAAGATTTTCACTGGATGCCCATCACTGTCAAGGATGGGGCCATAGGTTTCTTTCATCCAGTAGGTATTGTTGTTGATGTTGACTTTGGATTCTTTAATGCGAATGATACCCTGGCGCAGGTCGTCCCAGAATTTTTCGTATTCCTCACCCTTGGTTCCGTTCATATCAATATTTTCTGAATGATGCTTTCCTACAACATCTTTCTCGCTCAGGCCCAACAACTTAAGATAGGCATCGTTGATACTGAGAATATTCCCATCCAAATCATAAATGATAATATAATTAGAGATATTGAGGGCATTCATAATTCCTTCCATCTCAAGGGACTTTCGGCCCATTTCTTCCTGGGTGGCATTGAGCTCTTCCATGTTCTGGCGCATCTCCTCCTCATGGGCTCTCATCTCCTCCTGCTGCAGCTGCGACTGCTTCAGCAGGCGCGAAGTACGGATATTGGTTTTTACCGCTCCAATGGTAGCAGCAATGCTTTCGGCTATTCTCTCCAGGAAATCCACATGATGTTTCTCAAATTTCTCCAGTGTGGCAATTTCCAGCACACCGAAACATTCTTCATTTACCTTCAGGGGAATAAGCACCAGGCTCCGGGGAACAGCACCCCCAAGGCCACTGGTAATATTGATATAATCGTCGGGAAAGTCGACCAGCAGCATGGTTGCCTTTTCCTGGAAGCAAGCCCCCACCAGGCCTTCTTCCGGGTCGAAACGCTTCTCAAGGAATTTCTTGCGTTCGTAGGCATAGCATGCTACCAATTCCAGGAATACATCCTTTTCATTTTCGTCGTTGAGCAGGAATATCCCACCCTGGTTGGCGTCCAGGTATTCCACAAGCTTACTGATGATATTGTAGGTAAGCTTATCCATTTCATCATTCTCCTGCCGCAGGATGTCGCCAAACTTTGCCAGCCCTTCGGTGGCCCAGTTGCGCTTGTCATCGTCAGCCTTGCGCACCAATTCTGTTTCACGGGCTGTAATAAGGCTCTGGCGCATTTCCAGCAAGGCTTTACCCAGTTCATCCTTTTCACTCAGAGGGGTAAATTCATGCTGATAATTCCCTTTACCAATTTCCTGTGCAAACTGGGAGGTCTTCTGTAAGGCTTTTATTATACCATTAACCGATAGCCCCATTTGTCCTATCTCATCTTTGTTTTTCATCTTCACCTCCTGGTTAAGTTCGCCGCGGGCAATACTTTCCAGCACCCGGCTGATGCGTTTTACCGGCCGGGTAACTGAATTGGCCAGGGCATTGACCAGCAGGATAAAAATGATATAGGCAAACACGAAAGAGATGCCTGCCAGAGCCATTACACGCAGTATGGGAGCAGTAAACACATCGTGCTCCTTAATTAAGCCTGCAATGAAAAGTTCTTGTTCAGGCACATCCATGTAGTACAACCATAAGGTTTGCCCCGTACTGGGGTCATCGTAGGTTATTTTATCAAAGGCTCCCTTTCGCATTTGACTGAAGAAAGGCTCATCAGCAACATTTTCCATATTGCGCTCAGGGTGCACCAGCAGCGCCCCGTCATAGTTTACAATAAAAGGGAAGCCCGTATTATAGTATTCTTTGAGAGGGAGTTTTTCGCGGAGATACGTCAAATCGGAAGCACTGAATCCATGCGTGAGCTCTTCGTAACGAGCTTCCCTCAGATCATAGACAGGGAAATCGGGATCGACCCATGAAATCTGCGAGCGAATCTCACGCATTCTTTCCTGCTGCTCTGCCTGCTGCTGCATATTTTTCTCATGGATTACATCTACTATGGTGCGCAAATCCAGCAAATTGCCCAGCATAACTGTATCAATGGTTTCGGTAGTGGTTTGCGCACGGTTGATATAAACAGTGCTTCCAAAACCTGCAAACAGAAGGGTGATTACAAAAATGAGAGATACGAGGAATCTTTGCTTAAGTTTTAATTTGCGGAAAGAGATCATATGCTTTTGGTTTTTAGGGTGTTGAAACAGCAAATTGAATACAATACAGCAAAATCAAGATGGGTTTTCGATCCGAATTTAAATCTTTTTCGCTAAAGTAAAAAGTACTATAAATCAATGACTTTGCTACTTCGGCCACTATGATTTCATTCTGTTCAAAAGAAACCTTGCCTTATCTTCTTATTTAGCCGTTTTATTCCATCTTT
>SLOR01000222.1 GCA_007132395.1 Bacteroidales bacterium | reverse complement strand
GTTTTTGCCGGTAGCCGCAATATTACCCTGCGCGACCTCAGCTATACAGTGAATCGGCTCAACAGCTATGATGCCCTGATGGATTCACTGGGGAAAGATACCCTTTTGCGCAACGAAGTAATACGTGAGCTTGTTATGCTTAAGGCATTGCAGGATATGCACGGCAACCCAGATTACCGAAGGGACAACGTGGAAAATATACTTTCTTATGTGGCTGAAAACAGCAGATTTCCTGAACACCGGAAGGTGGCTGCCAATATTCTGTTTCAGAAAAACAATATGATAAACGGTGCAAAGGCCCCTTCTATCGTATTGAAGGACAATGATGGGAAAGAGGTAAGAATTCCGGAGGATTTTGAAGGGAAGTATCTGTACCTGGGCTTCTGGGCCAGCTGGTGCGAAACCTGCCTGCTTGAGTTTATTGCCCTTAACGAACTGCACGAAAAATATAAGGACAATTTTGCTGTAGTGAATATCTCCACTGACAGGCATATGCGCATATACGAGAGCTTTGTGAAAAATACGGATTACCCCTGGATAAACCTCTATTTTAATCATGATTTTCGCCTGCTTGACACCTACCACGTAAAAAGTCTTCCGCTTTTTGTATTGTTAGACAGACAAGGTAGGATTCTCGAGTTTCCCGCGCGCAGACCCAGCAACAATTTACATACCTTGTTTGAATACTATTTATTTCAGCAACGCCGGGGGCGTAATTAATGTTGGTGCTGAAAATGGTTCACCAGTTCGCGAATGGATAACCAGGCATTATCCATTATGGATGCCTGTACCGGCATTTTCTCCCATCGTGCATCAGTAATATTTTCTTCTGTTTGCGGATTAAGAGTTTCCCAGTCGCGGCATAGCATATGATACCAGTAACTTTGTTTTAGGGCAAGTGCTCCACCTCCCAGCCGGTATACATGCCATGTGGAGGGTAAGGGATTAAGCAGGCTAAGTTTGGAAACACCGCATTCCTCTTCTACTTCACGAATGGCAGTTTCTTCCATATTCTCATTTTTCTCGGGCTTGCCTTTTGGCAAATCCCAATGTCCCAACCTGTAAATAAAAAGAATTTCTCCCTGCGGATTTTGTACCAAACCACCACCGGCCTCCAGGTAAACCAGCTCTTTTTTCAGAACATCCAGTATCTCTTCTTTTTTCCCTCCAAAAATATTTACCTGTAATGAATCCGAAGTGTTTTCAAACTTCCGTAAAAAGTCAGGTGCTCCCATTTTTTTCACTTCCTCCAATGAGAAAGATTGCTGAAGGTTTTGCAATTTGTTTGTCGTGAATGTGAGGGTGGTAGTACCGATATAGATATTCATGAGGCCAGGTTGATTATTGAATACCAAAGTTACTATTTACCACGGAAGGCCTGTAAGGAATTGTGCAATCATTTTTGAATAGGGTGTACCGTTAATTCATAAAAAATACGTAGGTTTGCGCCCGAAGTAACGATTCCCCATTGTATCATTTCAAAAATAACCTGCCGTGGACAATTTAGCTGGCATTCCCGAAAAAGTGGCATCCTACCTACTGGAAATTAAGGCTGTTAAGCTTAATGTTAAAGAACCCTTTACCTGGGCTTCAGGTATAAAATCACCCATTTATTGCGACAATCGGCGCATTCTCTCTTATCCCGAAGTACGCACCTATGTTAGAGATGGATTGTGTGCCACAGTTAAAGAGCACTTTTCTGGTGCTGAGGTAATTGCCGGTGTGGCTACCGGGGCTATTGCCCATGGTATGCTGGTGGCACAGGAGCTGGGCCTGCCATTTATTTATGTTAGAAGTGCAGGGAAAGACCATGGACTGGGGAACCAGATTGAAGGCGAAATTCCCGTGGGAAAAAAAGTGGTGGTCATTGAAGATTTGGTTTCTACGGGGCAAAGCAGTCTTTCGGCGGTAGATGCCCTCATTAATGCCAAATGTGAGGTAATGGGTATGGTGGCCATATTTACCTATGGACTGGAAAGAGCAAGTCAGAATATGGAATCTGCCCAATGTCCCCTCCATACACTTACCGATTTCAATACCCTTGTAAAGCAAGCCATAAATTCAGGTTTTCTGCATCACAGTAATATGGAAACGCTTGAGCAGTGGAGGGAAAACCCTCAGGAGTGGAGGCGATAGTAAGGGTGCCTGGCCTTTGGCCGGGATGTAATTATTTGATTTAATTTATTCCTGAAAATATGACAGAATTTATCAGTGAAAAAGTTTCTGTAGCCGCTCCCCGGCAGCAGGTATTTGATTTTCTCAGCGACTTTAACAATTTCGGGCACCTCATGCCCGAGCAGATTAAAAACTGGAAAGCAGACAAGGATCAGTGCTCCTTTACTATTGAAGGGCTTGCCGAGCTTTCCATGCGGATAGCCTCTAAAAGTGCGCCCGGCAATGTTCACATCGTTTCGCACGGTAAAAACCCCATCGACTATACCCTGGATTGTTTTTTAACGGATGCCGGAGGTGAAGCAACGGGCGCAGAAATCATTTTTAAAGCCGACCTGAATCCTTTTATCAAGGCCATGGCATCACGCCCCCTGCAAAATTTCGTGGATATGCTTGCCACACGACTTAAAGAGCATTTTGCCTGAGGGGCTAAATCAAAAACTCCACCTCCTTAAAGTCGAACAGTGCCAAAGTGCCATCGTCAAGCTGCATTTGTAGCCGGCCATACATGTCGGTGCCCTTGATGGTCCCTTCAAATTCGCGGCCTTCAGCCCGAAAGCGGCTACGTTGTTCAAGCCTGTAAAGAGATTTATGGTACTTCCTTTGGGTTTCTTCTCTTTGTGCTGTATCCAGCGAAAAGTAGTGTTTTTCTATGTTCTCATGTAGTTTTTGCAACACTTCATCCAGGTTGAAATCTTTATGGCAAAGCTGTTTGAGCGAAACAGGATTGGGGGCATCTGAATTAAAAACATCCTGATTAACATTAAGGCCTATGCCGGCGATACAGTCTTTTATGGTATCGCCCATGATACTGTTTTCCACAAGGATGCCAGCTAATTTTTGGTCGTCGGCGTAAATGTCGTTGGGCCATTTTATGGAAACATTGCCGCTGTAGTAACTCAGAATGGTTTCTTTTATGGCAAGCGAGAAAGCCTGTGTAAGCATAAATTGCTCATCGGGCCTGAGAAAGTGTGGCCTCAGCACCCAGCTGGCCGTAATATTTTTCCCGGGGCTGCTTTCCCATGTGTTGGAGGCATAGCCTCGTCCGGCAGTTTGATGATGGCATTGGATAATTGTACCTTCTGGCACATCTTGATCCTTAAGGATTTGTTTAGCATGGGTATTGGTAGAATCCAGTTCGTCAAACCTTAATACGTGCTTGCTTAACGAGGGTTTTTTCATTAGTTGTCGCGCTGTGGTTTTTACTGTATTGTTACATTTTCCTGACAACACGTTTTAGCCCTTTTCTTTACCTTATTCAGGAAAGAATTGATACATCGGGAACAAATTTGCCGGGCATGTGTTGTAATGATTCCTTAACCCTTGTTTTCTCCTACAACTGAAGGTTCCTTAAAAATCCATAAGCCTTTGTGCATGGCGAAACATTAAGCAGGAAATCTCATCAAAAATAGTTACTTTTGTGCAATGCAAAATTGCTGATAAATTGGCAATAAAACTAAATATTAAACACCTCACAGGCTGTATTTTAAATTTAAAAATTGAATAACATAATTTGATTGCATGGTTAATGAGAAAACACTAGAATCGACCGAAGTTTTGATGGAAGAGGTTATTAAGGGAATACAGGAGAAAAAGGGTCTTTCTATTACCTGCCTGAATCTGGCAAGCATCAATAGTACGGTATGTGATTATTTTGTGGTTTGTCACGGAACAAGTAATACTCATGTGAGTGCCATAGCCGAATCGGTAGAAGAAACTGTAAGTAAACAAACCGGAATGAAGCCCAGGCGAAGAGAAGGGTTTTCCAATGCAGAATGGATATTGCTCGACTACCTTGATGTTGTTGTGCATGTTTTTCAGCAGGAAATCAGAGAGCATTACCGTCTGGAAGATTTGTGGGCCGACGCATCAGTTGTGAATATTGAGCAGGAATAATGCCCTACCACCCAAACACCACTAATAGAAATAAATTAAAGCAATTTAGTATAACACCCCAGCAATGAGTACAGAACAAAAGAATACAACATCAGAAAATAAAAGCAATTCTGCTCCTCAATCCGAAAAGAAACAAAGCTCATCAGGCACTCCCGGAAAAGGTAAGCCCCCGTTTAATTTTTATTGGATATATGCCATCCTGGCCGTTTTGTTTATTGCCCTGCAGTTTTACAATTGGGGTGGTACGGCTGTGGAAATTTCCCAGCAGCGTTTCGAAAATCAAATGCTCAGAAGCGGTGATGTGGACAAGCTCATTGTCGTGAACCGCGAAATGGTAGAGGTCTTTATCAAACAAGACCGCCTCAACAAGTATGATGACCTGAGCGAACGCGGTGACACCGATAGCCCGCACTATACCTTTAAAATAGGATCTGTTGACAATTTCGAAAATCTGGTGCGTGAATCACAGGAAGAAGTTTCTGCCGACCAGCGCATACCCGTATTTTACGAGCAACGCAAAGACTGGGGCAGCGACATCCTGAGCTGGCTCTTGCCCATTGGTCTGCTTATCGTTTTCTGGATTTTCATCATGCGTCGCATGGCTGGAGGAGCTGGTGGTGGACAGATTTTCAATATTGGCAAATCCAAAGCCCAGGTGTATGACAAGGACACACGCGTTAATGTTGACTTTAACTACGTGGCAGGCCTGGATGAAGCCAAAATTGAACTCATGGAAATAGTGGATTTTCTTAAAAATCCTAAAAAATATACGGATCTGGGAGGGCAAATTCCCAAAGGTGCTCTGCTGGTAGGACCTCCCGGAACCGGTAAAACATTGCTTGCAAAAGCTGTTGCCGGCGAAGCACAGGTTCCCTTTTTCTCCCTTAGTGGTTCTGATTTTGTGGAAATGTTTGTCGGGGTAGGTGCCTCAAGGGTACGCGACCTGTTCAAGCAGGCCAAGGAAAAGGCTCCTTGTATCATCTTTATTGACGAAATTGATGCCATTGGTCGTGCCAGGGGGAAAAACCCTATGACCGGTGCCAACGACGAACGGGAAAATACCCTCAACCAGCTGCTCACCGAAATGGACGGCTTTGGTACCAACGTGGGGGTAATTATTCTGGCTGCCACCAACCGCGCCGATATACTTGACCGTGCACTGCTGCGTGCCGGACGTTTCGACCGTCAGATACAAGTTGAAATGCCTGACCTTGAGGAGCGTAAAGCCATATTTAAGGTGCATATGAAGCCCCTTAAGTTGTCAGAAGACGTGAAATCCGATTTCATGGCACGTCAGACGCCCGGTTTTTCCGGTGCCGACATCGCCAATGTATGTAATGAGGCTGCCCTGATTGCCGCAAGGAAAAACAAGAATATTATTGAACGCCAGGACTTTCTCGATGCCGTTGACCGTATTATCGGAGGCCTGGAGAAAAGAAACAAGATAATTTCGCCCCTGGAGAAAAAAGTTATTGCCTTCCACGAGTCCGGTCATGCTGCCACAAGCTGGCTACTCGAACATGCACACCCCCTGGTAAAAGTAACCATTGTACCACGGGGTAAGGCACTGGGTGCTGCATGGTACCTGCCCGAGGAGAGGCAGATTACTACCTACGACCAGATTTTTGATGAAGTTACTTCAGCACTGGGTGGGCGTGCTGCAGAAGAAATCATGTTTAACAGGGTTTCTACCGGCGCTTTGAATGACCTGGAGAAGGTTACCAAGCAGGCTTATGCTATGGTAGCGTTTTTCGGACTCAATAAAGCAATAGGAAACAGAAGTTATTACGATTCCAGCGGACAAAGTGAATATTCCTTCAACCGGCCTTATTCTGAAAAAACTGCCGAGCTTATTGATAAAGAAGTAAGTGCCCTGATAGAATTAGCCTATCAGAGAGCAAAGAATATCCTGCTGGAAAACAAGGATAAGCTTGAACAGTTGGCCCACCTGCTGCTTGAGAAAGAAGTGATTTTCAGGGAAGACCTTGAGAAAATTTTTGGCAAGCGCCCCTTCGACGACACAGAAACTTTCGAAGAACAGGTGGAAAAAGCCGAAGATGAAATCAAAGGAGCTATATCAGGAAAAAAGGCTGGTGAGCAATCTCTAGAAGCCGGCAAGCCCGAAACGGTTGTAGAAACAGATAACCCCATTGACGATTCTTCTTCCGATAAAGTATAGACCCTTGAATTTCTAACTTCAGCGGTATGCAGGAAAGCACCTCCAGAGAGAAAGTACTGAAAGCCATAAGAGATGCTTTGGTGAACCCTATGGAGCCACGGTACCATGAAGAGGAGTATGTAGCAAAGATTTATGCACCCGCCCAATCGGAATACGTAGAAGTAGTATTTGCTGAAGCTTTTGCCCGTGTAAAAGGAAGTTTTGTTTACAATAGCAGCGAAGCCGAATTTTCCGAAAACCTAAAAAACCTTCTACAGGCAAGGGGCCATTCGGATGTACATTGCTATGAGAACAATTTGCAGGCAATTCTTAATGAACATGGTATTTTTTGTATCAATGCACATGATGAGCTGGTCAACTGCCACATAGCAGTTACCTCCTGCGAGTTCCTGGTGGCCCGTACCGGAAGTATCATGGTGAGCAGCAGGCAGCAGTGCGGCAGGCGGGGCTTTATTTTTCCTCCCCTGCATATAGTGGTTGCCTGGCGCAATCAGCTGGTGTATGATTTAAAAGATGCCTTTGCTGCTCTAAAGGAAAAATACCGGGAAGAAGGAATTCCCTCGCTGATAAGTATGATTACCGGGCCGAGCCGGACAGCCGACATCGAAAAGACCCTGGTGCTGGGAGCCCATGGCCCGCAGGAGTTGTTTGTGTTTTTTATTGATGACGAGGGTCGCTAAAAAAATGATACCGACACCTTTTTCACCGGGTCGCATTAAGAATGAAAGTTTTTATGTGTAAAAAGATGTATTTTGGTGATTTAACATATTTGTTATATAAAAAAAAATAGCATCTTTGTGCATTATGAATGAGAACTGGCAATGCATACACACAACACAGAAGGAGCATATCGCGGAGATTATAAAGGCCGTTCTCGAGGATAGTGGGATTAAATGCTTTTCCCTGAGCAAAAAAGATTCAGCATATCTTTTCGGGGAAATTGAATTATATGTTAGCCCCGATAATGTTATAAGAGCCAAACAAATAATTGAGAGGGAAAAGTTTTGAGTAACCTTGCCAAAAGAACTATAACCGGAACCCTGATTGTTCTGTTGATAATTCTTTCTGTGATTTTCAGCAGGTATGTATTTACCTGTGTCTTTCTGTTAATTACCATTCTGGGACTGTGGGAGTTTTACTCTTTACTTGAAAAAGTAGAAATACGGCCCAATAAGGTATTGGGTACTGTTGCCGGTGCAATTATGTTTTTGTCTAATGCACTTGTAGCTATGGAAATAGCACCCCTGGAAATACTACTAGTAAACTTTCTATTGCTGTTCCTGGTATTTCTGCTCGAGTTATACCGAGATATTCCCAATCCTTTTACCAACGTAGCGTTTACCTTTTTCGGCCTGCTTTACGTAGCAGTACCTTTTGCATTGCTCAATTATTTTCCCAACCC
>SLOR01000150.1 GCA_007132395.1 Bacteroidales bacterium | reverse complement strand
TGCTCCCTTTTTTGCTGTTTTTGGCTTCCATAGCGGTTTTCCTTATCGGAAACACTTACTATGCCGAGAAAAAAGTAAGGCAAATAGAGCAAATGCGCACCCAGGTAACCGAGCTGCGCACCATGTATATATCCAACAAAGCTGAGCTGATGTATCTGAGTAATCAGTCGGAAATTTCAAGGAGGTTGCGCGACAAGGGATTCGTGGAGTCAACGGTGCCGCCCCGGCATATCTATGATACCCGCGAACGAAGAGGTTTTTTCCTGCGCATCGCCGGGGGACGAAGGAACTGATAATACAATTAAATAGTAATGATTTTATTTAACACAAAGTGAGTAACAACAAGAGCGACATATTATGGAGAATTTACCTGGTATATTTCCTTACCGTGGCTTTTGGTATACTCATTCTGGTTAAGGTGGTTTATATCCAGTTTGTGGAAGGTGAGGAATGGCGGGAGCTGGCCAGAAGCACCACCATGCGTTATATGAATATTGATGCTGTAAGAGGAGATATTCTTGCCGACGACGGGCGCTTACTGGCTACCAGTGTACCGGTATATGAAATCCGCATGGATTTGCACTCCGGTGTTGTTTCCGATGAAGTTTTTCATGCAGGTATCGATTCTCTTGCTTTTCAGCTTTCCAGGCTCTTTCGCGACAGGTCTCAGGCAGAGTACAAAAGGGTATTAATGCAGGCCCGCCGCAACCAGGAACGCTACTTCCTGGTAAAAAGGGGTGTTTCCTATCATGAGTTGGTGAGTTTGCGCACTTTCCCCATTTTCAGGCTGGGCCGTTTCAGAGGAGGATTGCTGGTGGAAGAACGTAACCGCAGGGAAATGCCTTTCCGTTCACTGGCTGCAAGAACCATTGGTTATGAAAGAGAAGGATTTTATGTGGGCCTGGAAGGAGCATATCGGGAGCATCTGGAAGGTGTGCAGGGCAAAAGACTTATGCAGCGCATAAGCGGCGGAAACTGGATGCCGGTAAATGATGAAAATGAAATTCGTTCACAAAACGGAAAGGATTTAGTTACTACCATTAATATCCATATGCAGGATATTGTGGAAACGGCCCTGCGTAAGCAACTGGAGCGATACCAGGCACAACATGGTACAGCCGTGGTTATGGAGGTGAAAACCGGAAAGGTAAAAGCTATTTCCAACCTTACCCGTAACAGCGGCGGACATTATGAAGAAACATTCAATTACGCCGTAGGCGAAAGCACCGAGCCGGGGTCTACCTTCAAGCTGCCTGTAATGATGGCTTTGCTGGAAGATGGTTATGTAAACCCCGATGATTTTGTGCAAACCGGCGATGGCACCACCCGCTTTTACGATCGCATAATGCGCGATTCACGCGAAGGGGGCTTTGGCACCATTACCGTAAGCGATGCCTTTGCCCTTTCTTCCAATGTGGCAATGTCGCAGCTGGTGCATGAAGCTTACCACCGCAATCCGCAGAGGTTTGTCAATCGCCTGAAAGCAATGGGGCTCAATCAGCCCCTGGGCATAGAGATACGTGGTGAAGGTAAACCCTATATTCCGGAAGTTGACGGTTCAGGCTGGTCGGGTACCACTTTGCCATGGATGTCCATAGGGTACAATGTTTCCCTTACTCCTTTGCAGATTTTGAGTTTATATAATGGTATTGCCAATAACGGACGTGTGATGCGACCCATGTTTGTGGAAGAAATACGCCAGACCGGGCGGACCATACAACGGTTTCAACCCCGGGTACTCAATCGTTCTGTTTGTTCAGAAAATACCCTGCGAATTATTCAGCAGATGCTGGAAGAAGTTGTGGAAAGCGGCACCGCATCGGGCATTAAGTCGCCCGTATATGCCATTGCCGGGAAAACCGGAACAGCACAAATTGCCCAGGATGGCAGTTATCGTTCGTTGGGAAGAGCGGCTTATCGGGCATCGTTTGCCGGATATTTTCCGGCTGACAACCCGGTGTACTCCATGATTGTAGTGGTGCATAACCCCCGCGGTTGGGTGTATAGTGGTTCGCAACTGGCAGCGCCGGTTTTCAGGGAGATAGCTGACAAAATTTATGCTACCCAGCTGAATATCCCCAGAGAAAGGGAAGAGCAACCTTTGCTGGCTTCATTCCCCTCTGTAAGAGCCGGTGCCCGTGAAGATATTCATGCAATTTATAATCGCCTGGGAAGTCGGCTGATAGAAAACGATAAAGAAATGCCCTGGGTAAGTGCCATGGTTAGTGATGGCGATACTATAGTGGTAAACGGAAGGGAAGTAATCCCCAATCTTGTCCCCAATGTGGTGGGAATGGGGCTGAAAGATGCCATGTACGTATTGGAAAACGCCGGGCTTAGGGTAAGGTTTGCCGGAAGAGGTGTTGTAAGAACACAGAGTATACGACCCGGCCTGAGAATAAACGAAGGAACTGTAATTTTTATTCAATTATCATAATCTGATAGGAATTTGAAACGTCTGAGCGACATATTATATAAATGTGAACTGATAGAAATTATCGGGTCTACCGATATTGAGGTTCGTGCTGTTACCATGGATTCGCGTAAGGTACAGCCCGGTACTGTATTTATTGCCCTGAAAGGCTTAAATGCCGACGGGCACGATTTTATTCCCAAGGCAGTGGCTGCGGGTGCTGTAGCGGTGGTGTGCGAGAACCTTCCCGTGGAAACCTTTCCTGAAGTAACATTTGTGAAAGTGGCCAATGCAAGTGTCGCCATGGGCCGAATGGCTGCCAACTTTTACGACAACCCTTCAGATAAACTAAAGATTGTTGGCATAACTGGTACCAATGGAAAAACTACCATTGCCACCTTGTTGTATCAATTATTTAATTCACTGGGTTATAAAAGTGGACTGGTTTCCACCATTACCAACAAAATTGGCGATGTGCAGGAAGATGCATTGTATACCACTCCCGATGTCATTACACTCAATGCATTGTTTGCCAGGATGGTGCAGGAAGGATGTACACACTGTTTTATGGAAGTAAGCTCGCATGCCATCCATCAAAACCGAATTGCTGCCGTAAAATTTGAAGGAGGAATTTTTACCAATATTACCCACGACCACCTGGATTATCATAAAACATTCAGGGAGTATATCCACGCCAAGAAGAACTTTTTTGACGGCCTCGAGAAAACCGCTTTTGCCATTACCAATGCTGATGACAAAAACGGACAGGTGATGTTGCAAAACTGCAACGCCCGCAAATACTCTTATGGTTTGAAGAACATGGCCGATTATCACGGCAAAGTAATGGAGAATACCATTACAGGACTGGTAATGCATATGGAGGGCCGCGATGTGTGGTGCAAGCTGGTGGGCGAGTTTAATGCCAGTAACCTGATGGCTATTTACGCCTGCTGTCGCTTACTCGGTATTGAGAGCGACACGGCACTTACGGCTCTCAGTAATATGGATCCGGTGGAAGGACGCTTCGATTACTTTATCAGCCCCGAAGGAGTAATGGGGATTATTGATTATGCCCACACTCCCGATGCACTGGAAAATGTGCTTGCAACCATAAGTGATATGCGCAAGGGTACTGAAAAAGTGATTACTGTCGTTGGCTGCGGGGGCAACCGCGATGCGGCCAAGCGACCATTAATGGCAGGTATTGCAAGCAGTCACAGCGACAAAGTAATCCTTACCAGCGACAATCCTCGATTTGAAGAACCTGAGAGCATCATTGACGATATGAAAAAAGGCCTTGACCCCATTGGGATGAAAAAAACCATGGTGGTAACCAACAGGGGCGAAGCCATTAAGGTGGCGGCTTCCCTGGCAGCGCAGGGCGATATCATTCTGGTAGCAGGCAAGGGGCACGAAAAATACCAGGAGATACAGGGCGTAAGATATCCTTTTGATGACAAACTCACTTTAAGTAAGGCTTTGGCCTGATACAATATTTACCTGAACACGAAATTATGTTGTACCATCTTTTTTCATACCTCGATAGCGCATTCGACATTCCCGGAACCGGATTGTTTCAATACATTTCGTTCAGGGCAGGGATGGCACTTATCGTTTCCTTGTTTATCTCCATGATTTTCGGCAAGAAGATTATTCGCTATCTGCAAAAACAGCAGGTAGGAGAAACAGTACGCAACCTGGGGCTGGAAGGTCAGATGCAGAAGCAGGGCACACCCACCATGGGTGGGGTCATTATTATTGCCTCTATCGTGATTCCTGCATTGCTTTTTGCCAAGCTTAATAATGTATATATAATACTACTGATCTTCTCCGCATTGTGGCTGGGGGCCATTGGGTTCCTGGACGACTACATCAAGGTATTTTTAAAAGATAAAAAAGGCCTGCACGGAAAATTCAAGATTATCGGACAGGTGGGACTTGGTATTATCGTGGGAAGCGTTTTGTATTTTAATGATTCGGTAGTGATTCGCGAAAACGTGGTGCCCGAGTTTAGTTTCATAACTACTGATGCCATGCTGGAAATGGATGCCGTAAGAAGCAATGCGGCCGTGAAGGAAACGGTAAAGTCCACCAAAACCACCATCCCTTTTTTCAAAGATAACGAGTTTGACTACGCTGTTTTGCTTCGTTCTATTGGCAATGGATACGAGAAATGGGCATTTCTGGTGTTTATTCCGTTCGTGATTCTTATCATCACGGCCGTGTCCAACGGCGCCAACATGACCGACGGGCTCGACGGGCTGGCCACAGGCACCTCTGCTATCATTGGGGTGGCACTGGGTGTGCTGGCTTACGTGTCGGGCAACGTGATTTTTTCTGATTATCTCAACATCATGTATATACCCAATACCGGCGAGATGGTAATATTCATCGCGGCATTTGTTGGGGCCTGTGTGGGTTTTCTGTGGTACAACTCCTATCCGGCACAGGTGTTTATGGGCGACACCGGAAGTCTTTCCCTGGGGGGAATCATTGCCGTGTTCGCTATCTGTATTCGCAAGGAGTTGTTAATACCCATTATGTGTGGGATCTTTTTCGTGGAAAGTTTATCGGTAATGATGCAGGTGGGTTGGTTTAAGTTTACCCGCTGGCGTTTTGGTGAGGGTCGTCGCATTTTCAGGATGGCGCCTCTTCATCATCATTTTCAGATGATGGGATACCATGAGGCCAAAATTGTACAACGATTTCTTATCGTGGGTATTATTCTGGCGGTCATATCCATCATTACTTTAAAAGTAAGGTAATCAATATGCAAAAGCCTGATATTGCCATATTGGGAGGCGGAGAAAGCGGGGTGGGAGCAGCCATTCTGGCGCAAAAGAAGGGTTGGAAAGTTTTTTTGTCGGACAAAGGCACTATCAGCGAAAAATACAAGAACGTTCTTTTACATAATGGAATTAAGTGGGAAGAGAAGCAGCACACAGAAGCGTTGATTTTATCGGCCGACCAAATCATTAAGAGCCCCGGAATCCCCGATACGGTTCCTATGGTGGTTGAAGCCCGGCAAAAGGGTATTCCGGTAATTTCTGAAATTGAATTTGCGGCCCGTTATACCAATGCCTATAAAATATGCATTACCGGGAGCAATGGCAAAACTACCACCGCAACCCTCACCTGGCATATTTTGAACAAGGCAGGATATAAGGTGGGATTGGCAGGTAATGTGGGAAAAAGCTTCGCATGGCAGGTTGCCGAAAATGATTTTGACTACTATGTGCTGGAAATATCCAGCTTTTAGCTTGACGGGATGTATGACTTTAAAGCCGATGTAGCGGTTTTGCTCAATATTACACCCGATCACCTGGACCGATATAACAATAGCTTTGATGCTTATGCACAATCCAAGTTCAGGATTTTGCAGAATCAGGGGCCAGGCGACCATTTTGTGTTTTTTCAGGATGATCCTGTAATTGCAGATTATGTGAGCAAGGCAAGCATCCCTTCCCGCTTGTATCCTTTTTCGGCCTCAGGGCCGCTCTCTTCAGAGGGAGCATTTATAAATGAGAATCAAAAAATAGTAATGAATATAAAATCGGAAGCATTCGAAATGAAAATCAAAGATTTATCACTCACCGGCAGACCCAATATTTACAACTCCATGGCTTCTGCTATTTCAGCCCGGCTGGTTGATATCCGCAAGGAAGTAATCAAGCAAAGCTTCACTGAATTTGAAAATATTGAGCACAGGTTGGAGCATGTATCGGTAATCAGGGGAGTAGAGTTTATCAACGACTCCAAGGCAACCAATATCAACTCGGCATGGTATGCCCTGGAGAGTATGAATAAACCTGTAATATGGGTTGTGGGAGGTGTGGATAAAGGAAATGATTATAGCGAGTTGGCTGGCCTGGTGAAGGATAAAGTGAAGGCCATTGTGTGTATGGGTAAGGATAATCGTCGCATTGTGGAAGCTTTCGGTGATATCGTACCCACCATCGTGGAAACTGGCAGTGCCGAAGATGCCGTGAAATCAGCTTATTTCCTTGGTATCAGCGGTGACGTGGTGTTGCTTTCGCCCGCCTGTGCGAGTTTTGATTTGTTCGAAAACTTTGAAGACAGGGGCAGGCAGTTTAAAAAAGCTGTACTGGATTTGTAATATTATAAACACGGGAACATGGAATAAACTATGAGCCTGATTAACAAGCATAGCAATGAAAGCCTTATTAGGTAAATTAGAAGGAGACAGAGTAATATGGGTAATAGTGGCATTTTTGTCGCTTTTTTCCATACTTGCTGTATACAGCTCCACGGGCACCCTGGCCTACAGGTATCAGGCCGGCAATACCGAGTATTACCTGGTGAAGCACCTAGTGATTATGCTGCTTGGGCTATTCCTTATGTTTGTTGCTCACAAAATCAAATACACATATTACTCCCGTTTGTCGCAGCTGGCAGTTTTTATAGCTGTACCCCTGCTGATTATTACCCTTATGATGGGTACGAGTATCAACGAGGCCAACAGGTGGCTCACGCTTCCTGTTATTAATCTTACATTTCAAAGCTCCGACTTTGCCAAGCTGGCACTTATCATGTATGTAGCGCGCTTGCTCACAAAGAAACAGGATCAAATCAAGGATTTCAAATCGGCGTTTCTTCCTGTGGTTTTGCCCGTTATCGTTATTTGTGCGCTCATTTTGCCGGCCAACCTTTCTACAGCTATTATCTTATTTGCTACTGCAGTTGTGCTAATGTTTATTGGACGTATCAGTGTAAAATATATTCTTGCCCTTGTGCTTACGGGTGTTGTGATGCTGAGCGTATTCATGGTAGTCTTGCTTAACTCTCCCGATACCGGAAGACTTTATACCTGGAAAAACAGGGTAGAAAACTTTATCAATAAAGAAGGTGCTGAAAGTTACCAGACCGACCAGTCGAAAATTGCCATTGCCACAGGTGGGGTTGCGGGGAAAATGCCTGGCAACTCCGTGCAGCGAAACTTCCTGCCCCAGGCATATTCCGATTTTATCTATGCCATTATCGTGGAAGAATATGGTTTGATTGGAGGCTTTGTCATATTAATGCTGTACCTGATACTGTTGTTTCGGGGGGTGCGTATCGCGCACCGCAGCCCGGGAAGCTTCGGGGCTTTCCTTGCCGCCGGCCTCACATTCAGTCTGGTCTTTCAGGCCATGATAAACATGGCTGTTACGGTGGGGCTTTTGCCTGTAACGGGTCAGCCATTGCCGCTGGTAAGTATGGGGGGAACCTCATTGTGGTTTACCAGCCTTGCCATAGGAATTATTTTAAGCGTCAGCCGCAGGGTAGAAGAATTGGAGACAGAGAAAGGAGGTGAGTATGCCCCAGCCTAAAAACCTGAAAGTAATTATTGCGGGGGGTGGCACTGGCGGACACGTATTTCCGGCCATCGCCATTGCCAATGCCATCAAGGCCAAGGTGTATAATGCGCAGATTCTTTTTGTAGGTGCCAAAGGGCGCATGGAAATGCAAAAGGTTCCCGCTGCCGGATACCATATCCTGGGACTGAATATTTCAGGACTGCAAAGAAGGCTTACCTGGAAAAACCTGCTGGTACCCTTCAAGGTAATTGATAGTCTGGTGCGCTCAAAAAATATAGTAAAAAGATTCAGACCCGATGTGGTGATTGGTGTAGGCGGATATGCCAGTGGCCCGATTATGAAGGCTGCAGCCAAGCTGGGCGTACCCACACTTATACAGGAGCAAAACTCTTACGCTGGCCTAACCAACAAGTTGCTGGCCAAAAAGGCAGAAAAAATTTGTGTAGCCTATGATGGGATGGAGCGGTTTTTCCCCAAAGAAAAAATCTTCCTCACCGGGAACCCCGTAAGGCACGATATTCTTGCAGCAGCAGCAAAACGTGATGAAGGTCTTGCATTTTTCGGACTTTCACCCGAGAAGAAAGTAGTGTTGATTGTAGGCGGCAGCCTGGGCGCCTTGTCCATTAATGAGGCGGTAAAGCACAGTTTGAAACTGCTTCTTTTTAACGATTTGCAGATAATATGGCAAACAGGTAAGTCTTATTATCCCCATGCCCTTGAAATTAGCTCGGGGATGGAGAAGTTCGGATTAAGTGTGCATGCTTTTGTTGACAGGATGGACCTTGCCTATGCTGCCAGCGATTTGGTGGTGTCAAGAGCCGGTGCCATTGCAGTGAGTGAAATATGTGCCCTGCAAAAGCCTTCCATTCTGGTGCCATCGCCTCACGTAGCAGAGGATCATCAGACCAAAAACGCCATGGCGCTGGTAAACCTTCATGCAGCAGTGCTTGTGAAGGATAAGGAAGCAAAAGAATTGCTGGGGCCGGCCATCATTGACCTGATTGCAGACGAAGACAAAATATACAGTATACGAGAAAAAATTACACGAATGTCCTACCGCGATGCAGCCAATATTATTGCCGGCGTTGCATTAGGGCTGGTAAAACAATAAAATGATTATGGATGTAAACCGCATAAATAGTATCTACTTCCTGGGAATAGGCGGCATTGGCATGAGCGCCCTTGCCAGGTATTTCCTGTGGTGTGGAAAAACTGTTTGCGGTTTCGACAGGCAGGAAACGCCACTTACCCGTGTCCTTGTAAAGGAAGGTGTTCAAATTCATTACACCGAATCACCCTCATCTATTCCCGCGGCTACCGACATGGTGGTTTATACTCCGGCTATTCCGGTAACCAATAAGGAGTACGTTCATCTGCGAAGCACGAAGATACCCATGTATAAGCGTGCCGAGGTGCTGGGGATGATTTCACGCACCGTACCCACCATTGCTGTGGCTGGTACGCATGGTAAAACAACCGTAACCACCATGCTGGCACATATCTTTAAAGTGGCAGGCGAAAACTTCTCTGCTTTCATGGGAGGTATAAGCGTGAATTACGATACCAATTTTCTGGGGTCGGTGCATCCGCAATGGATTATTGCTGAGGCCGATGAATACGACAGGTCATTCCTGCAGCTCAATCCCCGCATTGCAATTGTTACCTCCATGGATGCCGATCATCTCGACATTTATGGCAGCGCGGATAAACTGGACGAATCCTTCCGCCTTTTTGTAAAAAACATTGACTCAGAAGGTTCGCTCATTGTGCATAATTCTTTGGAAAAACTTTCCGCCATGCACCCACGGCAAAGGGATTATGGGCTATCTTTGCCCGCCCATTTCGGGGTGGAAAATATTGAGTTGAAAAGCGGGAAATATCACTTCGATTTTGTGTACGACGGGCAGGTGTACAGGTTTGAGTTGGGCATGGCCGGGCGGCACAATCTTGAAAATGCATTAGCAGCCGCAGCTGCTGCAACCGAAGTCGGAATTAATCCTGAAATTATTGGCAAAGCACTGGCTAGCTATCGTGGGGTAAAAAGACGTTTTGAAATTCACATCCAAACGCCACAACTCACATACATTGATGACTACGCGCATCATCCCAGGGAGTTGACTGCCTGCATTGAGTCGGCACGTGAATTTTTCCCCGGGAAAAAAATCAGCGGAATATTTCAACCTCACCTGTATTCACGCACACGCGATTTCGCCGACGATTTTGCACAGGCCCTGGATTTGCTGGATGAGGTTATCCTGTTGGATATTTATCCCGCCCGCGAACTGCCCATCGAGGGTGTTAGTTCAAGCATGTTGCTGGATAAAATAAAAGGTACAAACAAGAGATTGCTTGATGACGATCAACTTCTTGATTATATAGAAAAGGAACGCTTCGAGGTATTGCTTACAATGGGTGCCGGCAATATCGATAAGTATGTAGAGCCCATAAAAGAAAAGCTCAGCAGATGATAAAAAGAATCGCCATAATCGCTTTTTACGTGTGCATTCCCCTGGGGGTGTTCGTGCTGCTTGGTTTTGCGGTAGAAAGCAATAAATCCATTCCTTGCCGCAGCTTCAGGGTTGAAGTTAAAGACGAAGGTCGTTTTGTGGATTCTGCCCAGGTGGTGCGATTGGTTTACAGCCGCATGGATACCTTGCAGGGAAGGCCAATTGGAGATTTGTCGCTGAAGAAAATAGAAGAGTTTATCAGTGCCATGTATTACGTGGAATCAGCACATGTGTACCGCACCATTGACGGTGATGTTGTGGCAAATGTCCGTCAGCGCAAGCCCCTGGCAAGGGTCATCAATTCACACAACGAGTCGTTTTACATTGATCGGCAGGGAAGGCTGATGAAAACATCAGACAGCTACACTGCCAGGGTAATGATAGTAACCGGTCATATTCCCGCGCGATATTCACCGCATGTGGTGCTCGAAGCCAATAGCCCCGTCAAAGAAGAAATGACCGCTTCTGAAAACCTGCTGAGGGAACTGGTTAAGGTGATTGATTATATACATAAAGATGTGTTCTGGAATGCCTGGATCGATCAGGTGTATGTTACCCGGGCCGGAGAGTTTGAGCTAATCCCCAAAAACGGGATACACGTGATAGAACTGGGGCGGGCCGACGAATTGGATGAGAAATTTAAAAAGCTCATGTCTTTTTACAGGGGAGGGCTTATGCATACCGGTTGGAGTAGTTACAACCGTATTAACTTAAGATTTAAAAATCAGATTGTTTGTTCAAAATAAATGCTGCTATGATGCCATCAGAAATAATTGTAGGATTAGACATTGGTTCAACGAAAATTGCCTGTATAGTTGGACGAAAAAACGAATACGGCAAAATTGAAATCCTCGGCCTTGGCAAGAGCCCGTCCCTGGGAGTTAGCAGGGGGGTTGTGGCCAATATACAGCACACGGTAGATTCTATCAGGGCTGCGGTAACCGAGGCAGAGCAGCGATCGGGGGTAGAAATCCGTGTGGTAAACGTGGGTATTGCCGGTCAGCACATACGCAGCCTGCAACACCGCGGAAGCATCATGCGCAACAGCATTGACGAGGAAATTGACCAGAAAGATGTGGACAACCTCATCGATAACATGTACAAGCTGGTATTGCCTCCCGGTCAGGAAATTATTCATGTTATCCCCCAGGATTATATTATCGATAACGAGGTGGGTATCCGAACTCCCATTGGTATGTCGGGCATCTGCCTGGAAGCCAACTTTCACATTATTACGGGTCAGTTAGCAGCAGCCCGCAATATTGAAAAATGCGTTTCCAAAGCAGGTCTGGTAATTGAAGAACTGGTGCTGGAGCCGCTGGCTTCTTCCGAGGCCGTGCTGAGTGCCGAAGAAAAAGAAGCCGGAGTAGCACTGGTGGACATCGGGGGCGGCACCACTGATATTGCCATATTTCAGGATGATATAATCAGGCATACCGCCGTTATACCCCTGGGCGGAAATGTGATTACAGAAGATATTCGCGAAGGATGCTCCATCATTAAAAGCCAGGCCGAGGCGCTGAAGGTAAACTTCGGTTCGGCATTGGCCAGCGAAAACAGGGATGAAGAAATTGTTTCCATCCCCGGCCTCAAGGGTAGGGAACCTAAGGAAATTTCACTGAAAAATCTGGCCAGCATTATCCAGGCCCGTACTCAGGATATTATTGACAACGTGTATTACGAAATCAGGAATTCCGGTTTCGAAAATAAACTCATTGCAGGCATTGTACTCACGGGTGGTGGCAGTCAGCTTAAGCACATTGCCCAGCTTACTTCTTTCATGACCGGCATGGATACGCGCATCGGGTATCCCGGGGAGCATCTAGCCAAAGTGTCCACCGAAGAGGTGTCAAGGCCTATGCATGCTACCGGTGTGGGGCTTGTGATACAGGGGTTTCAGAGTGCCGAAAAGCAACGAAGAAAGAAGCAGACGCATGTGTCCACCCATTCGCAGAAAACCAAAGGAAACTTTTTCGATATGATCCTTCAAAGGGGCAAGCAGTTTTTTGAAAACGACAACTCCGATGAGGCTTGATTTATTAACAATCAGCCCCCGAAATCTGTTGATAAAAACTCTCGTATCGCTACAGCTAAAGAATTGTAATTAACTACCTTAGAACCAGAAAATATGAACACAGACATGATAAATTTCGACTTACCCAAAAATCAATCTTCTGACATTAAAGTACTCGGTGTTGGGGGTGGCGGTAGTAATGCTGTGAATTATATGTTCATGCAAGGTATTGAAGGCGTGGATTTTATAGTTTGTAATACTGACTCCCAGGCCCTCGACAGCAGCCCTGTGCCCAACAAGATCCAGTTAGGTGTCAGCCTTACCGATGGCAGGGGGGCAGGCAGCATTCCTGCTGTGGGGAAAAATGCCGCCATTGAAGATTTGGACCGCATCAGGGAAATCCTGGAAAAAAATACCAAGATGGTTTTCATTACCGCCGGTATGGGCGGCGGAACCGGCACAGGTGCCGCTCCTGTAATCGCTAAAGCTGCTAAGGAGCTGGGCGTGCTTACGGTGGGTATTGTTACCATTCCTTTCGCCTTTGAAGGGCGTAAAAGGAGAATGCAGGCAGAAGAAGGCCTGAAAGAACTTAAGGAAAACGTGGATGCACTCATTGTTATCTGCAACGATAAGTTACGCGAATTGTATGGAAACCTTTCCGTAACCGAAGCTTTTTCCAGGGCCGACAATGTACTTACCACTGCCGCCAAAGGTATTGCCGAAATTATTACCCTTACCGGTGGCGTGAATGTTGACTTTGCCGATGTGAAAACCGTAATGGCCGATAGTGGTGTTGCTATCATGGGCAGCGGCAGTGCCGAAGGAGAAAACCGTGCCATCAAAGCTGCTGAAATGGCCCTTGCGTCACCCCTGCTCAACGATAACAACATTCGTGGCGCAAGCAATGTGTTGCTCAACATCTTAAGTGGTAAGGAAGAAATCCTTATGGACGAGATAACCGAGATTACGGATCATATCCAGGAAGAAGCCGGCTCCACAGCCGATATTATCTGGGGATATGGTAAAGATGAAAGCCTGGGCAATAAGATTAACGTGATTATCGTGGCCACAGGTTTTGGCGATAGTTCCGATATGGGATACAATCTGGACGTTAAAACCTCGCAAAAGGTAGTGCGCAAACTGGGCGATAATATCAATCAGCCGGAAATGAAAAAGGAAGATGACACTTCAGAAATGAAAATCATCAGCAAAACTGCCTCATCTTCGAAGTCATCAGGCCAATCGGAGAATGTTTCCAAACCTGCCAATCACACAATCAACTTTGAAGTTGGCACAGAATCCAAAGAAACGGCTCCCTTTATACCCAATTTTATTAAAGGCGAAGGAGTAGCCTCCGAACCTCCCCATAATCCGACGCAGGGAAATCCCGAAATAAATAAAGAGCCGCAGCGGGAGGACTATGATTTGGATCGTAAAGCCGTACAAAGGGAGCAGCGATTAAGAGAGCTGAGTCTGAAACTGAGAACCCCCGAAGGGCTGGAAGAAGTGGAGAAGGAACCTGCTTATGTAAGACGCAACATTGCACTTAATAAGGTTCCTGCCAGTTCTGAATCACAGGTTTCAAGATACACACTGCAGGATGGAGAAGGAAAAACACAGATTAAATCCAACAACTCATTCCTGCACGACAATGTAGATTAAATTCATATTACAAAATCAAACCCCAGAACAGCAACGAGGCTGTTTCAGAATTGCTGAGTGTCGGGTTGACATCAGGCTTCTGAGACAGCCTCATTCTTTTGCATAGTCCCATCGTGATGGCTTATCTTGACAGAATTAGTTTGTCGTAATAGAGTTTTTGCCCTATTTGCAGGCGGTAAAAATACACTCCGTTGGGCAAATCTCCACTGCTGAAACGTTGCCTTTGCTTCTCTCCCGGCATAAGGTTTCCTTTAAAAACAACAGCTACCCGTTCTCCTACAAGATTAAAGATTTCCAGGCTGGCCTCAGTCTGTTGGTCACTGCTGAATTCAAAGCTGGTATGTTGGCTGAAGGGGTTGGGGAAAACCCTGACTGCTGCAGGATTTTGCCCTTGCAAATTGCGCACTGGGGTAGTTTGTTCTGTCGTCTTACTACTTTCTTTGGTTTTTACTTCCACGCACAGGTTTGCCATACAGGCATCCTGATCAGTTACACGAATGGTGTAAACGCCGGCCCGTAAACCCCAGAAAATATGACTTCCCGATTTGATATACTCCAGATTTTTTAGCTGGCCTTCTCCCTGACATCCTGCCTGCAGGCTTATCTGGTAGGGGGAGGAGCCACCTTGAATATTAACCCATATTTGCCCGTTTTCTTCTCCTTCATCTGCATTGATAATTTCAGTTGCAATAATTTCGGGCTGGTCAGGATTGGGTATTTCAACTTCAATGGTCAGGCTGCAGTTATTCTGGTCGGTAGCAGTGAAAAAATATACACCGGGTGCCATCGTGGATGCAGAGAAGATGTTATCAAAAAACGCTCCCTCCATGGAGAATTCATAGGGTGCAATTCCGCCTTCCACGAATATTTCAAACCCTCCGTTCTCCGGGTTATGGCAATCGGGGGCATGTATTTCGGTAAGCCATCCCTGCAGAGGTGTAACGCCTTCTGCAACTTCAAATTCAATGGGCAGCGAACCGCAACCGGCGGCATCAGAAAGCCACCACTGATGGTTCCCAGGGATAGGGTTTTCAAAGGCGTGCGTGTTTTCAAATTCAATGCTTTCGCTGTTTTCGGCATTTGTCAGCGTATAAGGCGGGGTTCCGCCATTTGCCTCTATTGTGATTGATGCCGTGGATTGTGTGCAGCTTAAAGGATGCTCTGTAAGCGTAAATGTTATGGGAGCCGGGCTTTCAATTTCCAGGCATTCTTTCAACTCACAGCCCTCTTTGGTTTTGATGGTAACCTGATAAAAACCTGCAGCCAGATTGCTGTAAACGGCCCCCTGATTACGCGCCGAACCGGGAATTTCTGATTTTACCCCTTCGCAGCCTGCACTCAGGCTTATGCTGGATAAGTTAATGTTGTTGAGCAGGATTTCTATCTTTCCGTCGGTATTGTCGCTGCAGCTAACTGCAACGGGGATTATTTCAAGGTGTTGTGCAAGAGATTCACATGGAATTTCTCCGGCTTCACCGGCAGAATTTGTGATGCCCTTCAGCATTAACGGAAACATAAGGAAAAGGAGAAGAAGGGGCAATGCCATTGTTTTTTTGCGGGGGAGGGGTAGGAATTGTGTCATGGCCGTGGTGTTAAGTGTGTTTACAGTTAAGTGTAAAGTCGGATACTTGATGATAATTTGTCATCTGTGGGTAAAAAAAGATGATATATCTGCCCAAAAAAGCTTTACACGGAAAATAATAGTACTAAAGGTAGCTTTCAAAACTCGTGGTATCAATGCGGAATACCACGGTATTTTTATTGTGGTAAACCCTTATAAAACAAGGGTTGTTCGGTTCTTAATATTCACATTATCAGTTTTGTATGGTTTTGTAATGCTGTTTTTGCTTGAAAGTGGGAATCTGCTACTTTCTTGTTTGCTGAGCTTAAAATCCATGGTAATGAAAAAAAGGAATTACTCTTCAGATTTTCTAATTGAAGCAAATCTATGCTTTGTGTAAGAATTTTGGCATTATAACGCCATGATGAAGAATCGTTGTAAAAGTCTGTATTTGAGTAAATGCCTGCTTGCATGTTTGCACTCTTCTCTGTAGCGTAAACCCGACTTTTTTTGTATTTTTGCAAGCCCAGCTGACAATGATATGGAAGCCGGACCGTTACACTGAATAAAATCTGAAAAACATGAAAAAAACGCTCATTACCGGAGTTATTGCCCTGCTGGTTATATTTGCAGCAGGTTGTTCCAAAGGGGATCCCGATAAAGTTGCAGAAAGGGACAGGCAAAAGCTCCTGGATTACATTGCAGAACATGAACTGGATGCCACCGAGCATGAATCAGGCCTCTTTTATGTAGTAGAAAGAGAAGGTACAGGCGCTCACCCCACTTTGACCTCCACCCTGAGAATTCGTTATGAAGGTTACTTCCTTGATGGAAAAGTTTTTGATGTAAACCCTAATGCCCTCATTCAGTTAAGAAATACCATACGTGGCTGGCAAATAGGCATGCCTCTTTTCCGTTCAGGGGGTAAAGGAATGCTGCTTGTTCCCAGTAATCTGGGATACGGCGAGTACCCGCCTTGGGGAAGCAGCATACCCAGGAATGCCTGCCTGATTTTTGAATTTGAACTTATTGATGTGCAGGTTCAGTAATCGTGCAAAAGGAATAAAACCATGAATCCCCGCCAATCACTGGAGCAATTGCTCAAATCCAACACCCGCTGGCCCATGGACTATATGTTTAAGTTCATTGTTCCGGCACACATGGAAAAAATTGCCAGGGTAGAGGCGCTATTCAGCGAATGGGCAAAAATACACCGGAAAGAGTCAGGCAAAGGAAACTATATCAGCATTACTGCGCATCAATCCATGGACAGTGCGGAGGAGATTTTAAAAATATACCATAAGGCATCTGAAATTGAGGGTATTATGGCTTTGTAATTTTTGCAAACGGGTAAAAGCATTTTTGTATCTTTGCAAACTCAAATTAAAACTATAGTAAAATGGCAAGTATAAAAAATATCAAGAAAGATATCAACTTTCTTATGGAAGAAGTTATTGAAACATGCTTCCTGCATTACCATCTCAATGGCGAAAATCAGCAAAAAAGAGATGAGATTGATCAGATGATTGAAGAAGTAATTACTTTGCGTAATGATTTGATTTTCAAACTTAATAATCCTGACGCTGAAGCGCAGAAGATGCCCTCCAAACAATACTACAAAGGGCTGCTTACCCAAATGCTGGAGAAGGTTGATGAAATCTTTGACAAACTGGGCAGCACTCAGCAATAAGCCCTGTGCATAGAACTTTAGGGGACATTGCTTGAAATGTCCCTTTTTTTGTGCTTTATTTTTTGTGTATTCAATACTTTTCACACAATTAGTTGTCGCTTTGCCCTTAGTTAACTACCTTAACGTAACAATTTGGCAACCTGACAACTTAATCAAATTATTTTCTGATGAAAGACAAACCCTATAGCAAGAAACCGGGGAAATTTCGCCCCTCCGGCAAGGATTCCGACAGGAAAAAGGAATCCCCCTACCCGGGAAAAGGTGAAAGAAGCAGACCTGGCGATCGCAAAGACGAAGAACGCAGTGGCGGGAAAAGATCTGCAGGAGAAAATAAGTATGAAAGAGGCTCCTCCAGAGGCAGACCCGGCGACTCGCAACGAAATGACCCGGGAAAAAAATGGGGCGAAAGACCCGCTGCGGGAAAAGGAAGGCCCGGAGCCCGTGAAGATAAACCGTATACAGGACGTGGGTTTAAAGAACAAAGGCCCAGGAGGAAGGATGATGCCAATGTTTCCAGAGAATATATCTCTCCGCGCAGTAAATCGCCCCAGCCAGAAGAGCGCAAACCTATAACCGTTGGGGCTGACGGCAAAGTAAGGCTCAATAAGTTCATTGCCAATTCGGGCGTATGCTCACGTCGGGAAGCCGATATGCTCATAAAGGCCGGGGCTGTAACCGTAAATGGTAAAATAGTAGATGAACTGGGCACCAAAATAGATCCTTCTGACGTTGTTGTTTACAATGGTCAGAAGTTGTCTACCGAAAAGAAAGTATATGTGCTGCTCAACAAGCCCAAGGATTATATTACCACCTCAGATGATCCGCAGGGTCGCAAAACGGTAATGGATTTGGTAAAACTTCCCGGGATGCAGAGATTATTTTCGGTGGGAAGGCTCGACAGGAACACCACCGGGCTGCTTATACTTACCAACGACGGAGAACTGACCAAGAAGCTTACCCACCCTAAACACGGGGTACGTAAGATTTACCACGTAGTGCTTGAAAGTCCCGTGACCCGGGCCGATATGGATAAAATCGCCAATGGTATCACCCTTGAAGGTGAAGTAATAATACCCGACGCAATAGATTACATCGAAGACGGAAAAGATAAAAAACAGATAGGTGTTGAACTGCATTCAGGGCAGAACAGAGTGGTGAGACGTATTTTTGAGTCTCTTGATTATAAAGTTACCCGGCTTGACCGCGTGGTATTTGCCGGGCTTACAAAAAAGGATTTGCCCCGTGGGCAATGGAGGTTCCTCAGTGAAAAAGAGGTAAACTTCTTACAAATGATAAAATAAGCAGCAGCTTGTGTTGTGCCCGAAGTGGAAAGAGGATAAGGAAAAAGTAAAAGCATAAGTTGCGGGGTTTTAAGTGTTCTATTATAACGCATGATTGCATTTTTAAGGAATCACAAACGCAACATCTTCATGTTTATTCGTCTGGCACTATTGTCAGGCCTGGTATTTATTTTTGCTGTAATACTTTTGTTTGGGTTGCTGGCTTGGGCTTATCAGGATAAAATTAAGGAGGCTTTTGTACATCATCTGAACCAGGGGCTTAAAACAGAAATATTTGTTGAGGATATTTCCATCAACCTACTGCGAAGTTTCCCTTTAGCTTCCCTTACCCTTACCAATGCCACGGTAATGGGGTCCGCGCAACCGGCCGATACTTTGCTGGCAGCCCGCAAAATCTATTTCCAGTTTAGTATTGTTGATTTCCTGCGCCAGAACTATACGGTGCGGCAGGTGGAAATTTCGCGGGCCCGCCTGCACATGAAACTGCTGGGAGATACCAACAACTTCTCTTTCTGGGAAACAGATCCCACTCACAATGCGTCACCAAAAGATTTTAACTTTCATCTGCAAAGGGTGTTGCTCAATGATGTGGAATATCGCTTGCAGGATATGCGCAATCAACATGAGGTAAGTCTTTTGGTTAAGAAGCTGGGGCTAAGAGGCGATTTTTCACGAGATAGCTACGTGATGGAGATTCAGGGTGATGTTTACCTCGACAAGCTGGTGCTGGATAATGCATTTATGGCAGGGCAGCAGAATATGAGTCTTGACTTTGGCCTGGATGTTCTCAATAATGAGCTGTTCAGGTTCAGACAGGGCAGACTATCCTTAGGAAGTCATGATTTCCTGGTGCAGGGCAGTATGGACTTTTCGGAGCCGGATGCATGGCTGGATTTGGAAATTGGCGCCCAAAAGCTTAAACTGGAAAACTTTATCCGCGATCTTCCCCCGGCCTATGCGCGCTATTTTGAAGGATACCGCAGCAGGGGCGATTTTTATTTTCAGGCCATGATTAAAGGAACCTTCAGCTCACTGGTCAAACCCTATGTGAGTGCTGATTTTGGCATAAAGCAGGGTGAGCTGTTTCATCGCAGGGCCAACCTGCGATTTGAAGATATTTCATTCGATGCCAGCTTCAATAATGGCAACCGCAGAAATCTTTCTACATCTGCACTTTCTGTTTCCGATTTTAAAGCCTCCCTTAATAATGCCCACCTAAAGGGCGAAGGACGATTTTTCAACTTCGAAGAACCCCTGCTGGACTTTAAACTGTTTTCAGATATCAGTGCCGGCGAATGGGTGCGGTTTCTGCAGATAGATACAATACCCCATGCCAGCGGGCAGCTGCTGGTGGATGTGAGTTTTAAGGGAAGGCTGGGCAAAAACCGCTCCTTTACCACCCACGATTTTATGGCCAGCAGTGTGGATGGGGGTATAAAGGTAGATGATTTGAGCCTGAAAATAAAAAATGACCCGCTCGATTATAACTCAATTAGCGCGGATTTCCTATTTAATAACAATGATGTGGTGGTCAATCATTTTTCGGGAAGGGCTTCGGGAAGTGATTTTTTCATGCAGGGTTTCTTTCGCAATATGCTGCCCTGGTTATTTACCGATAATGAACGCATTGTGGTGGATGCCTCCCTCAAATCATCCAATATCAATTTTAATGAACTGTTGCAGCATCAGTCAGGTGAAGAAAGCGACACCACTTACCGATTAAGACTTTCCGACAAGATAGACTTTCACCTTAAGGCTGATATTGAACAGCTTGCATTCCGCAAATTCGAAGCTTCGGATGTAAAGGGTACCCTTACCATGCGCGACCAGGTGTTCCTGGCCGAAAATATCACGTTGGCCACCATGAAAGGGCGAATACTTGCCAATGGCTTTATCAATGGGCAAAATGAAAATAACCTTATAATGGGATGCGATGCCCGACTCGAGAACGTAGATGTAAACCAGCTTTTTTACCAGATGGGAAACTTTGGACAGCAAGGCATTGTGGATGATAACCTCAGGGGACGCATTACTGCCAATGCCAGTTTTGTATCACGTTGGAGCCCGCAGTTGGAAATTGATTGGAGCTCGCTGGAAACTACTGCCAATATCAAGGTGGAAAACGGGGAGCTCATCAACTACAAGCCCATGATGGCCTTGTCACGCTTTATAAGAGTTGGTGACCTAAACCGGGTAGAGTTTTCTACCCTGGAGAATCAAATCCGTATTAAAGATCAGAAAATTATTATCCCCGACATGGAAATTAATTCCAATGCTATTAACATCAAGCTGTCGGGCGAACATAATTTCAACAACGAAATAGACTACCGTTTGCAGGTCTTGCTTTCCGATTTGCTGGCACGTCGTAACAGGGAAAGCCGTAACCCGCAGGAGCAGTACGGTGATATTATAGACGACGGTTTGGGGCGCACTACTCTTTTTCTACTGGTAACCGGCACCACCGACGAACCCGTTTTTCGATACGATCGCCAGGGGGTCCGCGAAAAGCTCAGGGAAGATTTTCGGCAGGAAAGACAAACCCTCAGAGACTTGTTTCAAAAAGAATTTGGTATTGCCCGAAGTAGTGATACCCTACCCGATGGTACTGTATTGCAACCCACAGAGCGTGAAAGCCAGCAGCAGGAAATTAAAAAACGTGAACAGGGTCGTTTTGTGATTGAGTGGGATGAAGATTAAATGGGTACACTCACTCAGGCCCAGTCGATGGCTTTATTGAAACTCCCCTGATAATTTTTCGTAAAACATATATGAGATTTTAGGGTACTGCATTCTTAAACCAAAACGCATCTACATTGGACATTTACACCAAAAAACAACGCTGGAAAATATACCTCTTCGGATTTGCTGCGGCAATTATCAGTTTATCATTGTATTACACCAATATTATTGTAAACCAGATTGCCGAGGACGAATTGCAGAAAGTACGTATATGGGCTGATGCGGTGCAGAGCAGAGCCAATCTGGTGAGAGTAACAGAGGAATTTTTCAGCCAGATGCAGGAAGAGGAACGCAAAAGAGTGATGCTTTGGGCTGATGCTACCCGTAGCTTTATAGAGGCAGAAGAGGAAGAACTGGATTTTTATGTTAGGATTATTGAAGAAAATACCACCATCCCTGTAATTACCGTAAATGCACAAAATATTATTACTTCGCACCGCAACCTGAGTGAAAGTGGCGATGAGTCTATTAGATATATCGGGCAGCCATTTGAGGGGGAAATCCGTGAACGCTTCAGTGTTTATGAGCCCATTGCCGTAGAGTACGTCGGATATGTGGATTCATTGTATTACCAGGACTCCTGGCTGTTTACCAATATGCGCAAAGTAATGGACGACCTGATTGATTCCTTCCTGAGCGAGGTGGTAATAAACTCTGCCAACGTACCTGTTATTATTACCGATAACGACAGGACCCGAATTATTGCATCGGGTAATATCAATAACGGAAATTTGAATGACAGCCTGTTTGTGCAGCAAACCATAGCTGCCATGGCCGACCGCAATCAACCCCTGGTTATTGAGCTGCCTGTGCATGGCACTTGTCATGTGTTTTACACCCATTCCTTTTTGCTAACACAACTCCGCTATTATCCCATTGCCCAGTTTGTTGCCATCGGTATTTTTCTCATCGTGGCCTATATCCTTTTCAGCACGGCACGCAATGCAGAGCAAAACCAGGTGTGGGTAGGTATGTCAAAGGAAACTGCTCATCAGCTGGGTACGCCCATATCATCGCTTATGGCCTGGGTAGAGTTACTGAAAATACAGGGAGTGGATCCTGCTACCTTGTCGGAAATGGAGAAAGATGTGGGCCGCCTGGAGAATATAACACAACGGTTTTCAAAAATAGGCTCTGCACCCAGTTTGAACGCCTGTCCCATCGTAGACGCTGTTAATGATTCCATTGATTACATGAAAACCCGCACCACCCATAAAGTAACTTTTGTCGTGAATGATCATACCGGCGAAAATCCTTTGGTGCCATTAAATATGAACCTCTTTGGCTGGGTGCTGGAAAATCTCTGTAAAAATGCAGTAGATGCCATGTCGGGCAACGGAATAATTACCGTGGATATTCATAATAATGTGAACAAGGTTTACATCGATGTAAGCGATACGGGAAAGGGGATTCCCAAAGGAAAACAAAAAGATATTTTCCGCCCCGGCTACACAAGCAAAAAACGAGGCTGGGGGCTGGGCCTGTCGCTGAGTAAGCGCATTATAGAAAATTATCACAAGGGAAAAGTGTTTGTTAAACATTCCTCGCCTTCGGGAACAACTTTCCGTATCGTACTGCGTAAATAGTGCCTTGCAGCAAAACCCGTAATACGAAAGAATTGAGATTGGACTTTATCCCATTATTATTCTTATTTTTGCCCGTAAACACGCAATATATATGACTTTATTGAAGTACTTTTTTTTCAGGGAAAATCAACCCCGACGCATGGTGTATGTATTGGGCCTTCTGTTGCTGGTGTTTCTTGCAGGATTTAAAAGCGCTTCTGTAGAGCGGATTATGCTGCATATGGAGAGCCAGAGCCTGCACAGGGGTAAGGTGGTAAGGGTAGAAGCAGAAGTTTTTTTCCAGGCCCACAGTGGCAAAATGGTTACACGCTACATTGAACCCGCTCATCAGGTGATGGTTACCAATAGTAAAGGCGAGGTGGCTGTTTACAATGAAAAGGACAATACAGTATCCTACCGTCAGGGAGCAGAGTATTCTACCGAAGCGGGAATGATGCATTTCTTCCTGCAAGGCAAAACCCGCGACCTGGGCCTTTCCGATTTTGGTTTTCAGCAAATGAGCACTGACTTCCGCGATGGCCTGGTAATTACCGAATGGTTTCCCCCGGCATCACTCTATAATATGTATAACAGGATTGAGCTGGTGCACGAAGATTTCATCCCTATTTATGCCGGCTATTACGATGCACAGCGCAACCTGGCCAAGAAAGTATATTATTCCGACTTTCAATACTTTGGCGATGTGTACCTGCCCGGTCTGATAACTGAGTTTAATTATGTGGGAAGCGACTCCATCATCAACAGAATCAGGTTTTCTGATATCAAAACCGGTTATCAGGCTGTGAGTCCATGGTTTAATTTCGAAATCCCTGCCGATGCAAAACTTAGCCAGTAAAGTTGTTTTGTCGTTCTTTTTGCTTGCCGGGTTCAGCATAAGCCTGATGGCTGTTCCTCCGATTTCTGATTTTCAATTGCTGAAAGAAAAGCCACCCCGCGAAAATCAGCATATACACCATCACGATGTGCGCTTCATGCGCAGCAGTTCAGGAAATTTTATTGTGAGAAACAACCCGGTAATCTACATGTTTGGGGGGATGATGTACATGTATCAGCAATTTATTTCACCACAGCTTCCTTCCGATTGCCTCTACCTGCACCATTGTTCCGATTACAGTAAAGACCTTATTTTTGAATACGGCCTTGTTAAAGGTGTGCTGGCCACTTCCGACCGTTTAATCCGGTGCAACCGCCTGTCGGCCCTGGATATTCACCCTTTGTGGATCGACCAGCAGAGCGGCAAGGTTATGGAAGGAATTGATATCTATAAAAGCAGGGATTGAAATGGTGTTACCACTAAAGTATTTTTTCAGCATAGTCGTTTTTGTTTTATGTGCCTTCAGTACCCTTTTGGGGCAGCAAAGCAGATCAGAAGTAAGCCGTGAAATCAGTTTTGTAAACCATATGGTTAGCCGGCAAAATACGCACGAAGCTTTGTTTTTGCTGCAAAATATTTCCCCTGCTGATTTGTATCAGAAAGACACTGTTAATTATCTGACAGGGTGGTTGCTTTACGGGCAAAAAGATTTGGAGGCATCTGCCCATTATCTTTCGCAGGTGAGTAAAAACAGCCCGTTTTATCATAAGTCGGTATTTTTTACTGCCTATAATTATGCTTACCTAAGGAATAT
>SLOR01000400.1 GCA_007132395.1 Bacteroidales bacterium | reverse complement strand
TTCCAGAACTGAGCAGTATTCTGGGCCAATAATAAAACGGGGAAAAACAACAGGAAAATTCCGGTTATTACACGCTGGCTCATGGTATGCTTTTTACAATTAATAAACAAAGAAGCTTAATTGCACATGGCTTTAAGCAACCCGCATTTTAATAATCAACAAAGACAAAGAGGTGGTACAGTCAGTTGAGCAACGCCAAAACCATGACAAACAGATGTTCTAAGGTACTAATTAATATTACCATTATCAAATCCGTTTTTGTTTTTAACTTTTTAATTCTGTGTATTTTGACAATTCTCTTTCGATTTGTTATATTTGTTATAAACACACATAAAATGAAAGCTGTCATGCCTATGTACCGCCAAAGTTTTTTGCTGACCCTGGTTTTCTTTTTGCTGACCTTTTCAGTTGCTGAAGCCCAGAACTACCAACGTCAGCGAGCCGAAATGGTTGAAAGCCAAATCAGGGGCCGGGGCATCCGCGACCCGCTTGTGCTGGAAGCGATGAACAGTGTTCCCCGCCACCTTTATTTGCCCTCAGCCCAGCAACGATTTGCCTACGAAGATCGGCCCCTGCCCATAGGTTTCGGGCAAACTATTTCCCAACCCTATATGGTAGGCTTTATGACCGAGGTAATCCGGCCACAGAAAGAATTCAGGGTGTTGGAAATCGGTACGGGATCAGGTTACCAGGCAGCAATACTGGCTGAAATTGTGGATCATGTTTATACCATAGAAATTGTGGACCCCCTGGGAGAGCGAGCCAAAAACCTGCTAAACAGACACTACGACAATGTGAGCGTTAAACTGGCCGACGGGTATTACGGATGGGAAGAACACGGCCCCTTTGATGCCATTGTTGTAACAGCCGCTGCGGAATACATCCCACCGCCCCTTATCCGCCAGTTGAAAGACGGGGGAAAGATGATAATCCCCGTAGGCTCTCCCTTTCGCGTGCAGCAGTTGATGCTTATAGAAAAAAAGGGAGAAGAGATATCTTCCATGGCCCTGATGCCCGTCCGCTTTGTTCCTTTTACTTCTTCCGATTGATAAGCAAGGTTTATGAAGCAAATCCGGAAAAACCCGCTTTCTGTTTTTAGCCTGGGGCTGCATTCTGCCGCAATAATAGCTTATCAGTTGTTGCTCATGCAGTTGATTTCAGCTATGCAAGGGTACCATTTTGCCTACATGGTTATTTCCATTGCTATGCTGGGATTTGGTGCAGGAGGCACTTTCGTGGCACTTTTAAAGGAAAAACTCCTGAAAGCTTCAGGCTGGCTGGTTCCCCTGCTCATGAGCATGACTGGTTTTTTCATGATTTTGAGTTTCTACCTTGCACGTATTCCGTGGCTGCAATTAGATATTTATCTGCTATTTACCGACAGGAGTCAGCTGGGAATGCTAGCCGTAAGCTATATCTTATACTTTATACCTTTTTTTACCGGGGCACTGGCCATCGGTATTCTTTTTATTAAGAATGCCGACCAGATTGGCCGGTATTACTTCTCCAATCTGCTGGGTTCGGGTGTAGGAGGATTGATGATAGCCATTGTGCTTAACCATTTCTTCCCCTTGCAATGCCTGCCTTTTATTGCATTTATGCCGGTAGTGGCTTCTGTTTTCACACTCTCTTCTAAAAAACGAGTTCTGCAATGGGCTGGCATATGTATGGCACTGACCCTTACCATACTTTCTTTAATTTTCCCCGGCAGCATGCCCCGCTCCCAATACAAGGGCATTTCCGGCACTCTCAATCTGCCGGGAGCAGAGATTGTTGCCCATATTCCTGATGTAAAGGGACAAATAGAAGTAGTAAGCTCCTCTGCCCTGCGCTATGCCCCTGCCCTCAGCTTTACCTTTGCCGGAGAGGTACCGGTAAAGAAGAACATTTTCATCAACGGCGATTTTTACGGGGTAATACCACATTTCGACACAAGTGCCGGCAATATCCACAACTACACCACAGAAGCCCTGCCTTATATCATGGCACAACGCGACTCCGTGCTGGTGCTCAATGCTGCAGGTGGTTCGGCTGCAGCCCACGCTCTATCCGGCGGAGCAAGGCATGTTACAGGAATTATCAGCACACGGGGAGTCAAAAACCTTTTGAGGGAAGGTTTTACCGATGGCTTTAAAAAAGCAGCCCTGCATCCCCATGCGCATTTTGTTTATCAGGACAGCAGGCAGTGGCTTTTCACCCCGGAGCTGCCAAGGTATGACGCAATTGTCCTGCCCCGCATGGAAAGCTTTGGTGGTTCTACAGGGTTGAATGCCCTGCAGGAAGACTATGCCCTTACCCTGGAAGCGTTTCAGCAAATGTGGGATTTGCTTGATGATGGGGGCGTAATCAGCGTAACAACATGGCTGGATTATCCCGCACGTACCAGCCTCAAAATAGCAGCAAGCCTGGCGCAAACCCTTCGCAACAACGGGGTAAGTGATGTTGACAAGCACCTGGCAGCCATTAAAAGCTGGGGCACACTCAGTTTTGTTTTAAAAAAAACACCCCTCACACCTGAAGAAACAGAAAACATCCGTAGCTTCTCGGCACGCATGCTTTTCGACCCTGTGCTTTTGCCTGACATAGTGAAAGAAGAAAGGAGCCGCTACAACCTCCTGGAAGATGAATCGCTGTTTACCTACCTGGATGCTATTGTTTCCGGCCGGCAACCTCAATTGCTGAGCGACTACGATTTTCATATTCTACCTGCCAACGACAACAAGCCTTACTTTAGCAGATTTCTCAAACCCGGCACATTCAAGAAACTTCGTGATACTTTTGGTACCGAAACCATGCCTTTCCTTGAGCTGGGCTACCTCATTGTATGGGTTACCTTGCTGCAAAGTGCCATACTGGCGTTTCTGCTTATCATACTTCCTTTGCTCAGGCTTAGTCGGAAAGGGGGCAACAAAACGCCTACCCTTGTGTATTTTGCGGCACTGGGCCTGGGGTATATGTTTGCCGAAATCATTTTTATTCAGCGGTTTATACTGTATTTCGGGCATCCCGTGTATGCCATTTCGGCTGCCATAAGCACCATGATGATTGCAAGTGGCATCGGAAGCCTTTATTCTGAGCGACTGCCCGATGCATTGAAGGCATCGAGAATGTCCACGCTTATTATCGCCCTTCTCTTATTTATATATATGCTGGTGTTTACACCCATACTAACCACCACCATTCAGCTCCCCCTGGCTTTAAAAGTGATAACAGCATTTGTGCTGCTGGCCATACCTTCTTTTTTCATGGGTATACCCTTTCCCGCAGGTATTCGTATCCTTTACCGTAGCCAGGAAGATTACATCCCCTGGGCCTGGGGCATTAACGGTTGTTTATCCGTAATTGCTACCTCGGTGGCCACCCTCATTGCCGTTGAAGGTGGGTTCAGTGCCGTAATGATAATGGCCGTGATGTGTTACCTGATAGCATTTGCTGCCTTTTTCCGCTACAGTACAGCTAAAGGGAAGAAATAAGCCTACGGCACATTACAAAATACTCCTAACTTTGCCGGAAACAAACGGTATAACCAAGCTTATCCGCGATGCACAACTCAAGTATTACCAGTCTGCAAAACCCCCTGATCAAAGAAGTGGTGAAGTTGCAGCAAAAAGCCCAGGAGAGGAAGAAACTAAAGCAGTTTGTTATTGAGGGGGTAAGGGAGGTTTCCCTGGCACTGCAGGCCGGCATCACACCTTTACATCTGTTTATCTGCGAAGATTTTTATGTACCTGAGAGCACCTACCCTGTTACTACAGAATCTATTCACCAACATATCAGGTATGTAAACCCTGAGGTGTATAATAAAATGGCCTACCGCCACAATGCAGAAGGAATAATTATGGTGGCCGGTAAATACAACACCGGTCTTAATCAGATAAAGCTTACGCATTCACCCGTGATAATTGTACTGGAAGGTGTTGAAAAGCCTGGCAATCTGGGTGCCATTTTACGCACAGCCGATGCTGCAGGTGTCGATGCAATAATTATCTGCGACCCGCAAACCGACATCTTTAATCCCAATGTAATTCGTTCAGGCCTGGGTTGTCTTTTCACCCAGCAAGTGGCTTTGTGCAGCAATTCAGAGTTTTTTGACTGGGCACGGGAAAACCGCTTAAAGGTTCTGCTGGCTTCCCTTCAGGCAACGAAAAATTATTACGATGCTGAAATGACAAAACCCCTGGCAATGGCCTTTGGCACGGAAGCCCATGGGCTGTCGGAAGAATGGTATGAGAAAGCAGATGAAGCACTAAAAATTCCCATGTCAGGCAGGATTGACTCCCTGAATGTTTCAGCCTCGGTTGCGGTTATGGCCTTTGAGGCCAGAAGACAACGGCTTCAAAAAGCACTTTAGGTAACCCTTGATTTTAATTAAGATACCCTTTGAACAACTAATCCTAGTCTATAATCCCTCCTTATTGCGGCGCCTGAGTTCCTTTTTAATCAACTCAAGTTCTCTGCCTGTTTGCCCTGCTACGGAAGTATTTTCTTCAGCCCTGCGAATAAGGTAAGGCATTACCAGCTTCAATGGACCATAGGGCAGGTACTTGCAAACATTATAACCTTCTATGGCCAGGTTATTACTGATGTGATCACTCATACCCATAAGCTGTGAAAAATGAATGTTGGGATGGTTGGCATCCAGCTCATGAACATGCATAAAGTCGATGGCTTCCTGACAACTGTTTTCATTGTGGGTGCCTATACAAAGGGCAATGGTATCAATATGCATCAGGCAAAACCTTACTGCCTTGTCGAAATCGTCGTCAGTGGCATTTTTATCAAGATGAATGGGTGAAGCATAGTCCTTCTCCATGGCCCGCTCCCTTTCTTTTTCCATATAGGCTCCTCGCACCAATTTGACAGCAGGAAAGTAACCCTTTTCCATTGCCCTGGCAAAAAGGTTTTTCAGATAATATAAACGGTCAACCCTGTACATTTGCAGGGTGTGAAAAACCACCTGTCTTTCCCGGTTATATTTTTCCATCAGCCTTTCCACGATATCGTCCACGGCGGTTTGTATCCAGCTTTCTTCGGCATCTATCATCACTGAAATACCGGCCTCCATTGATTTTCGGCAAATCTCATCCGCTCTGTTAACGGCCCGTTCCAGTTCCTGTTGTTCCTCTGCCGTAAGTATTTCATTGGCACTTTGCTTTTCCAGCAAAGCGAAACGTGCGATACCAGTAAACTTGAACACTGCAAAAGCTACATCCTCACGGGTGCGGCATAGCTCGACGGTAGCCAGGATACGCTCTGTGGCCTCATCAAATTCCTTTTCCGTCTCTACCCCTTCGGCAGCATAATCCAGCACAGCTTTTACATTCCGCTTCGACAAACTTTCCAGCGAGGGAATGCAATCCTGTAGGGTTTCCCCTCCACAAAAATGATCGAAAACTGTGGGTTTAAGTATCCATCGTATGGGCAAGCTTAGACGGATAGCAATTTGAAGTAAAACAGCGCCTGTTTTTACAAGTAAAGGACTTTTTACCATTACAAACATCCAGTAAGCCTTTCGCAGGTCCCGGTTGGATTTATCTGCAAACGCTACCCGGGTATTATCGAATAATGACATGAAAAATCAGAATTGAAATAAGAATTAAAAGAATAACCACAAGCTATACTATCAGGGCTTATCGATAAGCCCCAGGGGGTCAATAAATGAACTGAGCATAAAATCATCGTCGTCATCCTCATCGTCGTACTCCAGATTGGGGACTACGGTAAGAACAGGCATTTCGGCCTTATCAATAATCTGCTCAGCATCATTTTTCCCAAACATTTCCGTAAAGCGACCACTCTTTTCTGCCACAATCATAATCAGGTCAGCATCTACACTTTCGGCATAATCAAGTACTTCATCATGCACATCGGCTCCGGGCTTAATCAATACCTTGGCATTTACCCGTGCACCGGCATTTTCGATATAGTCCGTAATGTTTTTAAGCAAGGCCTCTTTCTGGATTTTATACACGCTGCTCTTTGACCGGATTATGCCTATAATGTGAATTACCGAACTGAAATATTTGGCAAATTTTATAGCCTTATTGATTTTCTGAGTGCTTTCAACGGTAAAGTCAACAGGCAAAACAATTTTGTTATATCCCACATGGTGGTGTTTTTTCTTTACTACCATCACAGGCACCTCGGCGCTGCAGATTACTTTATAGGCATAACTCCCAAGTATATGCTGCACGCCTTGCTTGCCATGGATTCCCATTACGATGAATTCAGCATTTATTTTGCTTGCAGTTTCGCTAATTTGATTAAAAATTGAACCTTCTTCAATTCTATAGTGAATATTGATAGAGGAACGCATCTGATTGGCCCTTGCTACTTTTTCGAGTCGTGCCTTAATTTTTTCTTTTTCAGATGCAGATGTTTTTTTCCCCACCACATGCAGGAGGCATATTTTGTGGTCGAACAAACGGGCAATTTCAATGGCATGATCAATTGCACAGTCGGCCACGGGAGTAAAATCGGTTGGCACCAGTATTATATCTCTTTCGGAAGCAGTCATTTACAAAATATTTAGCGTTAGTATCGGATAAGGTGCAGTGCCGGAGGATAAAACCCCGACAGAACAAAATTAATGCATTTCGGAAAACCAATGTAATGAGCGCTGCAAATAATGAGCCTTAAATGTTGGTTATAACCTCTATTCTTCATCGGGTCCCACGGATTTTTTATTAATAAGACCAAAGGGATCGACCATGGAAGTAACTACTCCGGGTCTGAACTCTGCAGTAGGAACAATGCTTAGCACCGGCACGGAAGATTTATAAATAATATCCTGCGCAGTGGAACCCACGTAAAAACTCACGAACCGCTTTTTTTGCTGGGTCATAATGATGATAAGATCTGCTTTGACCTTATGGCTGTAATCAATCACAGTATCGGCCACTTCCTGCGTTTTGGTTTGTACAATATCGGTACTGCATGCAATGCCATGGCGTTGAATGGCATTTTTTACCTGGTTGAGCTGTACCTGTTTAAGCAGGCGGGTAACTTTATTTTCACCGGTTACTACTGATAAAACAGATATTTTAGCATTAAAGTATCCGCCAAGCTCAATGGCTTTTTGTACTTGTTTTTTGGTTTGCCGTGTAAAATCAAGGGGTAAAAGAATAGTTTTGAAGCAACCGGGTTTAGGAACTTTATCGCGTATGGTAACCACCGGGCAGTGCGCATCGCGAACTACATTCATGGTGTTGCTCCCAATAAATTTCGGGGTTTTGCCCTGGGTTGAGGAACTGTTTTTCCCCATGACAATAAGCAAAGCTTCATAATCGCTCGCGGTTTCAATAATTTTCTCGTAAGGCTTACCCTTCTCGATAATCACGCTCACCTTTACAGAAGATTTGGGGGCAATATCCCGGGCAAGCTTTTCCAGCTCATCAAAGCGTTCATGAGCCTCAGCAAGTACTTTTTTAAAATATTCTTCCGGCGAGCGTAATTTCCCAAAAACATGCGTGTTTTCTATCACGTAGAGAAATATGAGATCCGCATCAAATAAACGTGCCAACTCATAAGAATGATACAAAGCGTTCATAGCTTGCTCCTCGAAATCTATTGGCACTAAAATTTTATTTTTGGCAGTATGCATAACTCCGGGCTTTGGATTGGAATAGTGAACGAAAGAACGCTGACAGTACCAATAACCTTAAGGTCGTTCTGTTGAACACTTGTGGACATTATCCACGGAAAAGTGCAATTACACAAAGGAAATACGTTGAAAAACGAGTCGGTACGTGTGTATGGTTTTCCGAAGAAAATTACTC
>SLOR01000389.1 GCA_007132395.1 Bacteroidales bacterium | reverse complement strand
AACATCCTGCAAGAATCTGAAAGGTATTCTGGTTGATCCGGGCAATGGTATCGGCAGTCATAAACGAAGCTCCACTGGCACCTTTTACAAGGATAAAATAAACAATAGAAGTAATTGCAATCCCTCCCCATATAGCTCCGAAATAAGGCAAATTGCGTTCATAATTAAAGGTAAAGAGTAAACGGGAAAGAAACTGAACAATCGCTCCCACCGTAAATGCAATTACTACAGAAAGTAAGATACCCGAAATAATAGCCAAAGCACGGGCCGAATTGATATAATTGCCCAGCTCCTGAATACTGTCGGGCGTGTAATATATCTTGTAGAGTGAAACGGCTACTGCAGCGCCAAGCAATTCAAAAACGATAGAAACAGTAGTGGAAGTGGGTAATCCAAAGGTGTTGAAAGTATCCAGCAAAATGACATCAGTAATCATTACTGCAAGAAAAATTACCATGATTTCGTTGAAGTAAAACTGGTCAGGATGAAAAACACCACTCCGCGCTACCTCCATCATGCCGCTGGAGAAAGTTGCTCCCACCAACACGCCCAATGAAGCGACGGCCAGAATAATTTTCATCGGAGCAACTTTTGATCCTATTGCTGAGTTTAAAAAATTGACAGCATCATTCCCCACTCCTACAACCAAATCAGAGATGGCAAGAACAAACAATGCGATAACAAAAAACAGGTAAATATTGTCCATATGTAATTTAGAATTGGATTCCCCAAATTTAAATGCATATGGATTTGTCCGGTAAATTAATGTATTAATTAATTGTTAATAATACATTATCCCCGATTTACCATAGTAGAGATAAGGTTTCAAAAGGATACGTAAAAATGAAACAGAATGGAGTACTACAGTTTTATTATTTTTTTTGTGAGCATATAGCTTGAAGCAAAAAGAAAACGAAGCAGGTATACCCCCGGAGGCAGGGATTCAACATTTATCAAAAGAGGAGAATGCATGCCATCAACCGCATAATTATCAATCCATAAACCATCCACCCTGAACAAATCCACTTGCAAAAGGGCATCATGGGTATTTTCAAGGTGAATAATCAGATTGTCCTTTACCGGGTTGGCAATGCTGATTCTGTAAATATTTTCATCCCTTACGCTGGAAGTAATAAAGTCAACGGTTTGCAATTCCAGCATTACCGGCAAATGATCCGACATATTGTACATGGCATAAATTATTTCTTCCGGTGCGCTGAAGTTGGGCGGGTCAATTAAAGACTGATTGTAGCGGTTTCCATCCTGCCCCGGTACCAGGTAGCTATCCTGCACATATTGCAAGCCCCTATGCCCCTTCATTACTTCCTCACTTGCCAGAATTATGTCGTACCTGTCGTCAAGCCCACCGGTTACAAAGCAGGGATGGCTTCCGGTACGCGGACTCTGGGTATGATAAGGGGCCATATCCCTGTTGTTTCCCCATACACCTTCAACTCCTATGGGGTCGTAGAATCGTATATCTTCATTGGGGTGATACAACAACTGTTGGTAGGCTTGTTCGTAGGAGGATTTCATGTTAAAATCACCCAGGAACATCACATTTCCCGTGTAGTTGTTGTCGCCAAGGTAATTCATCACATTTCTGATCATCGTGAGCCTGTCTTGCTGGTCAGAAGTAGAATTTCCTGCTTTTAAATGAGCCAGCACAAGTGTAAGAAATACCGTGTCCTGTGTATGGGCAAGGTCATCACTTTTATAATATAATGTGTAGAGGTTGATATCGCGAATATAAGTATTCACAATTGCCTCCTCATATAATCCGAATTTGCGCGAATCGTAAAACAAGCCGTTGGCAAACCAGCCATTGCCTGTATTCGTATAAGTGGCATATTCAAAATGATCGTTTCCGTCAACATTAAACACGTTATCTCTGAGTCGGGTAAGATTGTGCGCACCTCTGCCCAACTCGTTTACCGCGAAAATATCAGGTTGATAATACCCTGTAATGGTTTTCAGGTATTCATCCTTAGCCTCCACGTTATTATTTTCAGCTGTACAAAAATCAGTATACAACCCATAAAACATTAAATTATACTGCATAACCCTGAGGGTATCCTGTGCAGAGACCTGCTGTATGGCTGCACTGAGCAGTATAATAAGAAAAAAGTATCGGATTTTCATGTTGTAAATAAGGGTGGAAATGAAATAAGAAAAGGCGGCGTTATACAACACCGCCTTTTGCAAAGATAGATAAACTCCGTGGAGCTTACTTCTTAAAGTATTTGAAATCTTTACCAAGGTACCTTGCGGTATCGCCCAGCATTTCTTCAATACGGAGCAACTGGTTATACTTGGCGATCCTGTCGGAGCGGCTTGCGGAGCCGGTTTTAATCTGCCCGGTTGACAAAGCTACAGCCAGGTCGGCAATAGTAGTATCTTCTGTTTCACCTGAACGGTGGCTCATAACAGAAGTGTATGAGTTGGCTGTTGCAAGTTGTACTGCCTGGATAGTTTCGGTAAGTGAACCAATCTGGTTTACTTTCACCAGGATAGAGTTGGCAACATTGGTGTCGATACCTCTCTGCAGTCTTTTGGTATTGGTTACAAAAAGATCGTCGCCTACCAATTGGATTTTGTTACCCAGTTTTTGAGTCATTATTGCCCATCCGTCCCAGTCGTCTTCACTCATACCATCTTCTATAGAAATGATGGGATATTTATTTACCCAGTCAGCCCAGTAATCAACCATTTGAGCGGGTGTAAGCTTGTCGCCTGAGGATTTGTGCAGGTGATATACGTTTTCTTCGGGCAGGTAATACTCGGCAGAAGCAGGGTCAAGGGCAATAAACATGTCCTCACCGGGCTTGTAACCGGCATTTTCGATGGCCTGAAGAACTACCTGGATAGCTTCTTCGTTAGACTTGAGGTTAGGAGCAAATCCACCTTCGTCACCCACGTTGGTTGAATAGCCTTGCTTTTTCAGAACTGCTTTCAGGTGATGGAACACTTCGGTACCCATTCTCAGCGCGTGACTGAAAGATTCAGCTCCAACAGGCATTACCATGAACTCCTGGAAGTCGATGCTGTTATCGGCATGCGAACCCCCGTTAAGGATGTTCATCATGGGGATGGGAAGAATATTGGCATTTACACCACCTACATAACGAAACAATTCCTGCCCGGTAACCTGAGCTCCGGTTTTGGCAACAGCAAGGGAAACACCTAAAATAGCATTGGCACCAATATTTGCTTTGTTGGGCGTGCCATCAATCTCCAGCATAGTTTGGTCGATAAGAGCCTGGTTGGTAACATCCAAACCTCTGAGCTCATTGTCGAGCACATTATTTACGTTATTAACGGCTTTTAAAACGCCTTTCCCCATGTAAGTGGCCTTGTCTTCGTCTCTCAACTCAACGGCTTCATGTACTCCTGTTGATGCCCCTGAAGGAACAGCAGCACGGCCGGCAAATCCGCTTTCGGTAATAACATCAACTTCAACTGTTGGATTCCCTCTTGAATCCAGAATCTGCCTTGCATGAATTTTTAAAATTGCGCTCATAATTCTAATTTTTTAATTGTTAATGAAATCCTTTATTTCCAAAAGAACTTTAAAAATACTAAAGTTTGTAATGTATTAAAATAAAAAGAGGATAAAGCTTTTCTGCACTTTATCCTCTTTAGAATATTTAACCCGAAATCATAATAAAATTTGAGGTTGCAAACATAATTCCATGCTGCGGAATACTTTCCATTAGCGATTCACGATGTTTGTTATTTATCCTCTTTTTTTTCGGGGGTATCATCTTCTTTTTTGGCTGCAGGTTCTTCAGAAGTAGCTTCAGCAGTGGGCTCCTGAGTGGTATCCTCAACAGCTTTTTCTTCTTTTTCTTCTACTACTTCCGTTTCTACGGCTGTTTCTTCTGCTTTGGGAGCTGCTGTGGTTTCAGTAGCATCGCCGGCCTTCTTGCCTCTGCGGCTTCTGCGTGTCTTCTTGGCGGCTTCATCAGAAGTTTTCAGCATATTGAGGTTGTAATCCACAAGCTCAATAAAGCACATTTCAGCGGCATCACCTTTTCTGAAACCTGTTTTAAGAATACGCGTGTAACCACCGGGTCTTTCAGCAATCTTTTGAGAAACTTCCCTGAAAAGTTCGCTAACCGCTTCCTTGTTTTGCAAGTAGGAAAAAACGGTACGACGAGAATGGGTAGAGTCGTCTTTTGATTTGGTAATCAGAGGTTCAACGTATACGCGCAGGGCCTTTGCCTTTGCCAGAGTTGTAAAAATTCGTTTTTTGAGAATCAGGGAAGCCGCCATATTGGAAAGCATCGCTTTTCTATGCGGAGATGTCCTCCCCAGATGATTTATCTTCTTTTTGTGTCTCATTTCAATTAGTCCTTATCTAATTTGTATTTTGAAAGATTCATGCCAAAACTCAGGTTTTTGGACTTAATAAGTTCTTCAAGTTCGGTAAGAGATTTCTTACCAAAGTTTCTTAACTTGAGCAGATCATGTTTATTCAAAGAAACAAGATCAGCCAGTGTTTCCACATCTGCAGCTTTCAGGCAGTTAAGAGCTCTTACACTAAGGTCCAGGTCTACTAATTTAGTTTTCAGCAGCTGGCGCATGTGCAGTGAGGTTTCATCAAACTCTTCGCTGGAAGCTTTCTCCTCTGTGTCAAGAGTAATCTTTTCATCAGAGAAAAGCATAAAGTGGAAAATCAAAATTTTAGCCGCTTCTTTCAGGGCGTCTTTGGGAGAAATTGAGCCATCAGTTAAAATCTCAAGCACCAGCTTTTCATAGTCGGTTTTCTGCTCAACGCGGTAGTTCTCAATGAAGAACTTCACATTTTTTACAGGAGTAAAGATGGAATCAATTGCAATCTGTCCGATTACAGGATTCAAAGGCTTATTCTCCTCTGCAGGAACATACCCTCTGCCTTTTTCTATGGTAAGCTCAATATTAAGATTGATATTGGGCTCCATATGGCACAATACCACATCGGTATTGATTACCTGAAAGTTTGACAGGAAGTTGTTCAAATCACCGGCTTTCAGCACATCCTGTCCTGAAATGTTAATGGTTACTTTTTCGCTGTCTTCGTCCTCAACTTTTTGCTTAAATCTAATTTGCTTGAAGTTAAGAACCATTTCTGTTACATCTTCAACCACACCTTTGATGGTCGAAAACTCGTGTTCTACACCTTCGATACGAATAGAAGTAACGGCAAAACCTTCAAGGGATGAGAGCAGAATTCTTCTCAAAGCATTACCAACAGTAATACCGTATCCCGGTTCCAGCGGCCGAAATTCAAATTTCCCGTAGCTCCCGTCAGATTCGAGCATGATAACCTTATCCGGTTTTTGAAAAGCTAATATTGCCATTTATAAGAGTTTTATATTTTTACGATAACTCAATTCAAACTATGTGTTACTTAGAATACAATTCCACGATGAGTTGTTCTTTAATATTCTCGGGAATCAAATCTCTTTCGGGTACATTCAGGAATTTTCCTTCCATTTTCTGGCCATCCCATTCCAACCAAGAGAAAGTATTGTTGCGGCCGCTGAGCGACTCAACAATGGTTTCAAGGCTTTTGGATTTTTCTCTTACACCTACCAGGTCGCCGGGGCGAACGGTATAGGAAGGAATATTCACTACCTCACCGTTTACGGTAATATGCTTGTGTCCTACCAGCTGGCGTGCACCTCTACGTGTAGGAGCAATTCCCAAACGATATACTACGTTGTCAAGGCGTGATTCCAGTAACTGAAGCAAAATCTCACCGGTAATACCTTTTTTGCGTGTAGCCTTCTCAAACAAGTTAGCAAATTGCTTTTCAAGCAAACCGTAGGTATATTTTGCTTTTTGCTTTTCCTGCAGCTGAATTCCATATTCCGACTGCTTTTTTCTTCTTTTATTTGCCCCGTGCATCCCCGGAGGATACTTTTTCTTTTCAAATGCTTTATCGGCACCGAAAATTGCATCTGCGAATTTACGTGCAATTTTTGTTTGGGGTCCTCTATATCTTGCCATATGTTAATCTAATAATCTATGAAAATAAAATAGTGTTTGATGGTAAATTATACTCTTCTCCTTTTGGGAGGTCTGCAACCGTTGTGAGGAAGCGGAGTAACATCTACAATTTCTACAACTTCAATTCCTGAAGAGTGAATGGTTCTGATAGCAGACTCTCTGCCTGAACCGGGTCCTTTTACAAACACTTTTACTTTCCGCAATCCTGCATCATAAGCAACTTTAGCGGCATCGGTAGCGGCCATTTGACCTGCATAAGGAGTATTCTTCTTAGAACCTCTGAAGCCCATTTTTCCGGCTGAAGCCCAGGAAATAACCTGTCCACTATTGTTGGTAAGCGAAATGATGATGTTGTTAAACGATGCAAAAATATGCGCTTGTCCTACCGGCTCTACTTTAACTACACGTTTTTTAGTACTACGTGCACCTTTGGTTGATTTTGCCATAACTTAATTTAAAAATAATTTCTCTGATCAAGCAGCTGAGTAATAAGTAACCTTAAAATAATGCGCTGCTTCTTTTAGCATTATTTTATTTGGTTGCTTTCTTCTTGTTAGCAACAGTTTTCTTTTTACCCTTACGGGTACGGGCGTTGTTCTTGGTTTTCTGGCCTCTGAGGGGCAAACCAATCCTGTGACGAATTCCCCTGTAGCATCCTATGTCCATCAGACGCTTAATGTTCATCTGGGTTTCTGATCTCAAACCACCTTCTACCTTGTAATGATCAGTAATGATATTACGGATATTGGTAATTTGATCATCATTCCAGTCCTGAACTTTAATATTCACATCCACTCCTGCCTCTACGAGGATTTTTTGTGCTGTGCTGCGACCGATTCCATAAATATAAGTCAAAGCGATTTCGCCTCTCTTATTTTTGGGGATGTCAATTCCTGCAATACGTGCCATATGATTCTAATAATTAAATGTTCAAAAATTTAGCCCTGACGTTGCTTGAACTTGGGGTTCTTTTTGTTTATTACATACACTCTGCCTTTTCTGCGAACAATTTTGCATTCGGGGCTTCTTTTCTTAACAGACACTCTAACTTTCATTTCGCTGTTTTTTGGTGTGTTAGATAAAAATCGTTTATTTGTACCTGAAGGTAATTCTACCTTTAGATAAATCATATGGCGACATCTCCACCTTCACTTTGTCTCCGGGTAAAATTTTAATATAGTGCATACGCATTTTACCAGAAATGTGGGCTGTAATAACGTGACCGTTTTCTAATTCAACACGAAACATAGCATTTCCCAAAGATTCGATAACGGTTCCGTCTTGTTGGATAGAAGATTGTTTTGCCATACTGATTATTCGATAATTAATGTATTATATTTATTGAGTTTAAGAGCCTCCTGTATATACGAAAACGAAGAAAGGACATCGGCTTTGTCTTTACACACCGCGATGGTGTGTTCATAATGCGCCGAAGGTTTGCGGTCGGAAGTGCGAATGGTCCAGCCATCCTTTTCCTGCATCACAAATCTTTTACCAAGGTTAATCATAGGTTCAATAGCTATGACAAGGCCCTGGCGCAGTCTTAATCCTTTTCCACTTTTGCCATAATTGGGAACTTCCGGAGGTTCATGCAGGTTACGGCCAAGGCCGTGTCCTACCAACTCCCGTACCACTCCGTAACCTGCCTTTTCGGCATGTTCCTGAATGGCTGATGAAATATCTCCCAGAGTATTCCCTTCAACTGCCTTTTCGATTCCTAAAAGCAAGCATTGATAGGTAACATGTAACAGCCGCCTGGTAGCTTCATCAATTTCGCCAATGGCAAAGGTATAGGCGCAATCGCCGTAAAATCCGTTCTTCAGAACGCCACAGTCAATCGAAACAATATCACCCTCCTTTATTTCCCGATCTCCGGGAATACCATGAACTACCTGTTCATTGGGAGAGATACATAAAGTACCGTTGAAACCATGATATCCCTTGAACCCGGGAACAGCACCATTATCGCGGATAAACTCTTCTGCGAGCTTATCCAGCTCTATGGTTTTTATACCCGGACGGATATTTTTGGCAACCTCACCTAAGGTTTTCGCAACAAGCAAAGAACTCTCGCGTATTAATTCAATTTCTTGTTCTGATTTGTATTCAATCATAATTGGTTATTCTTTAACCAGTCATCCCCATGGATGAACGCCCTTTAATTCTGCCTGATTTGGTCAAACCGTCATAATGGCGCATTAGCAAGTGACTTTCGATTTGCTGCAGTGTATCAAGCACAACCCCTACCATAATCAACAGTGAGGTGCCTCCGAAGAACTGTGCAAACTGACCCGTAACCCCCATGAGTCCTGCAAATGCTGGCATAATAGCCACGAATGCAAGGAAAATTGATCCCGGAAGGGTAATTTTGGACATTACGTTGTCAATAAATTCAGCCGTACGTTTTCCTGGTTTTACTCCGGGAATAAATCCGCCGTTCTTTTTCATATCTTCTGCCATCTGATTGGGGTTAACAGTGATGGCTGTATAGAAGTAAGTGAAAAGGATAATAAGGATAGCAAATGTGAAGTTGTACCAGAATCCCAGGAAATTGGAAAAGGTGGCAGCAAATCCGCTCAATGCTTCTGATTCAGCAAAACCTGCCAGCGTGATGGGGATAAACATGATGGCCTGGGCGAAGATAATTGGCATTACACCAGCAGCATTCACCTTAAGAGGAATGTACTGTCTTACACCACCATACTGTTTGTTACCTACAATTCTTTTGGCAAACTGAACCGGTATGCGTCGGGTACCCTGCACCAATAATATGGCTAGCACCACAATACCCATTAACACCACAATTTCGACCAGAAAGATGACTAATCCCCCACCTGCTTCCTCCATGCGTGCAATAAACTCAGCAAACAGAGCGAAAGGAAGGTTGGCAATAATACCAATCATGATAATGATCGAAATACCATTACCTATACCTTTATCGGTAATTTTTTCACCCAACCACATTACAAACATGGTACCTGCAATGAGAATCACTACAGAAGAAAAGATAAAGAAAGTCATTGAAGCCCCGGGATCACCATCAAAAGGCGTAATTGCCTCGCGCGGCAGTTGCGATGCCAAATTGGCAAGATACGCAGGTGCCTGTGCTCCGGTAATGATTACAGTAAGGTAACGGGTAATCTGATTGATTTTTTTCCGTCCACTCTCACCCTCTTTCTGCAACTTCTGAAAATAAGGTACCGCCACGCCTAAAAGCTGCACTACAATAGATGCACTAATGTAGGGCATAATACCCAAAGCAAAGATGGATGCATTAGAGAAGGCACCACCAGAAAACATATTGAGCAGTCCCAAAAGGCCATCAGAGGTTTGTGCCTGAAGTGCATCCAGTTGATGTGGATCAACACCGGGCAAAACAACATAAGAACCCAGGCGGTAAATTAAAATGATTCCTAGGGTGTTTATAATTCGCACCCTGAGGTCTTCAATTCTGTAGATATTCTGAAGAGTCTGGAAAAATCTTTTCATTACTTATTTTATAAAGTGTTTATCGTACCGCCGCCGGCTTCAATAGCCTTGATAGCTGTGGCAGAAAATTTGTGTGCAGTAACTTCAATTTTGGCCGAAAGCTCACCTCTGCCCAGGATCTTTACCAGATCCCTGCGTGAAGCAAGACCATTCTCAACCAATACTGCGGGGTCAATCACAGTAATACCTTTGCTTTCGGCAAGTTGCTGAAGTTTATCCAGGTTGATTCCAACATATTCAACACGGTTGATATTTTTGAAACCAAACTTGGGCAACCTTCTTGCTAAAGGCATCTGACCGCCTTCAAAACCTGCCTTACTGCTGTATCCAGAACGGGATTTAGCTCCTTTGTGTCCTCTTGTGGATGTACCTCCACGTCCTGAACCCTGACCTCTGCCTATCCTCTTGTTGGATTTTACTGAACCATCTGCTGGTTTAAGATTACTTAAATCCATTTTTATATGCAAATTTAAAATTATTACCAAATAAATTAAGCGTTAACTTCTTCAACAACCACCAGGTGCTTTATTTTGTCAATCATACCCAGCACCTGTGGTGTGCCCTCGAGTGTAACGGGGTTGTGCAGCTTGCGCAATCCCAGTGCCAGAAGCGTTCTTTTTTGCCTCTCCGGCCTGCCAATGGCGCTGCGCACTTGTGAAACTTTGTACTTTTTCATGGAAATATCGTTTTAAAACTCACTGGGAGCTATTATAAATGTCTTTGATAAATTATTAATTGCAGGTATGCTTTTAAAACATACCTGCAATCGAATATTTATTAGCCTTTAAACACTTTTTCAACGGAAATACCTCTCTGTTGTGCAACAGTGAAAGGATCTCTGAGTTTCAACAAAGCGTCAATAGTGGCTTTAACGACACTGTGTGGGTTGGAAGAGCCTTTCGACTTTGCCAGTACGTCGGTAACACCAACACTTTCCAGAACAGCACGCATAGCACCACCGGCAATAACACCGGTACCGTGCGCTGCAGGACGAATAAGAACCTGCGCACCGCTATACTTACCCTCCTGTGCATGAGGAATGGTTCCTTTGTGTACAGGAACTTTAATGAGGTGTTTTTTGGCATCATCAATTCCTTTACTGATTGCTGTTGTTACTTCCTTGGCTTTACCCAGTCCGTAACCTACAACGCCATTTTCATTTCCGACTACAACAATAGCAGAGAAACTGAAGGTTCTACCCCCTTTAGTTACCTTGGTAACCCTTTGTATACTTACCAGTCTGTCTTTGAACTCTATTTCGCTGGATTTTACTTTTTTTACGTTTGCGTTTGTCATAGTCTTAGAAATTTAAACCTCCTTCTCTGGCTCCATCAGCCAACGATTTTACTCTACCATGGTACAAATATCCGTTACGATCGAACACTACTGTTTCGATGCCGGCTTCTTTAGCTTTTTCAGCCAGAAGCTTTCCGACTTCTTTAGCCATCTCCGACTTGGTACCTTTCTTTTCTGCAAAAACCTTTTCTCTGCTTGAAGCGGCGGCTACTGTAACGCCTTTATCATCATTGATAAGCTGCGCGTAGATAGCCTTGTTGCTTCTAAACACACATAGCCTGGGCTTTTGGTCTGATCCAAGAATCTTCTTGCGTACCCGGTATTTTATTTTAAGCCTTCTTTTTACTTTATTTTGTGTTGCCATCTATCCGATGATTTAAATAAGTTTCTAAAAATTATTTACCGGTAGCTGATTTACCTGCTTTTCTGCGAACAACTTCGCCCTGGAATCTGATACCTTTACCTTTGTATGGTTCAGGCTTACGCAACGACCTAATCTTAGCGGCAACCTGTCCGATAAGTTGTTTGTCGTACGATTCCAAAATAATCAGCGGATTTTTACCCCTTTCGGTTACGGTTTCAAGTTTAATCTCCTTGGGGAGTTCGAGAAAGATATTGTGCGAATATCCCAGGCCCAGTTCCAGTAACTGACCGGTATTGGAGGCTTTGTAACCTACCCCTACGAGTTCCTGCACAATTTTGTAACCTTCAGATACTCCAAAAACCATATTGTTAAGCAAGGCACGATATAATCCGTGAAGTGCTTTATGCCTTTTCTGTTCTGAAGGACGTTCTACATTCAGGATGCTACCATCAACTTTAATGGTAATGTCTCCTTTGAGTTCTTGTTTTAATTCCCCTTTGGGACCTTTAACAGTTACGATGTTATTATCGCTTACATTAACGGTAACACCTGCGGGAATTGTAATGGGTAATTTTCCTATTCTTGACATTTTTCCCTCCTTAATTAGCTAACATAACAAATAACTTCACCTCCAACGCCTTCTGTACGGGCTTCCTTGTCAGTGACTAAACCTTTGGATGTAGAAATAATGGCAATACCTAAACCGTTCATTACCCTGGGTAATTTTTGATGGCTACAATATTTCCTCAGACCAGGCTTGCTGATGCGGGTGATACTGTTAATAGCAGGGATTTTTGAAGATGGATGGTATTTAAGGGCAATTTTAATGTTACCCCCTTTTTCACCATCTTCAAATTTAAAATTCAGGATGTACCCTTTCTCAAAAAGGATTTTAGTGATCCCCTTTTTGAGATTCGATGCAGGAATTTCTACAATCCTGTGATTGGCCTTCACGGCATTCCTTATTCTTGTAAGGTAATCTGCAATTGGATCAGTTGTCATTGTAAAATTGAATAAAATTGTTAATGATTCTTACCAGCTGGCTTTGGTAACACCGGGGATCAACCCGTTGTGAGCCATTTCCCTGAAATTGATACGGGAAATTCCAAATTGACGCATGTAGCCTTTGGGGCGTCCGGTGAGCTTGCAACGGTTGTGCAAACGTACAGGTGATGCGTTTTTGGGAAGCTTCTGCAAGCCTTCGTAATCTCCTGCGGCTTTCAGTTCTTCACGCTTTTTTGCATATTTGGCAACGAGTTTCGCTCTTTTGACTTCTCGTGCCTTCATTGATTCTTTTGCCATTTCCGGAATATTTTATTTTTTAATGTTTTTAAACGGAATTCCGAATTCACGCAACAGGGCGTAAGCTTCTTTGTCGGTTTTTGCAGTGGTAACAAAGGTGATGTCCATACCCAGGATTTTATTGATTTTGTCAATATTAATCTCGGGAAAAATGATTTGTTCAGACACTCCCAGTGTGAAATTACCTTTACCGTCAAATCCCTTTTCATTGATACCTCTGAAGTCGCGGATACGGGGTAAAGATACAGCAACAAGCCTGTCAAGGAATTCGTACATCTTGGTGCCGCGTAAAGTAACACGTGCGCCAATAGGCATTCCACGACGAAGTTTAAAGTTTGAAACGTCCTTTTTCGACTTGGTAGGAACGGCTTTCTGGCCAGAAATGAGACTCATTTCTTCCAAAGCAGTATCCATAATTTTCTTGTCCGCAATTGCAACACCCAACCCCTGGTTCAAACAAATTTTTACCAGGCGGGGTACCTCCATTTGATTGGAGTAATTGAATTCGGTTTTCAGAGCAGGAATAATATCCGACTCGTATTTACTTCTAAGTCTTGGTGTATAGCTCATTATTTAATTACCTCCCCTGACTTTTTAGAATAACGTTCTGATTTGTTGTTATCCTCATTTAACTTTCGGCCAATACGGGTAGCATTACCCTTGGAATCAACAACCATAAGGTTGGAGATATGAATGGGTGCTTCCTGCTTAACGATGCCTCCCTGTGGGTTGGCAGCATTGGGCTTGGTGTGCTTGGAAATCATATTCAACCCTTCCACAAGAACGCGGTTCTTGGTTCTGTCGATACTCAGCACCTTGCCCTGCTGGCCTTTTGCATTCCCTGCAATGGCCTTGACAGTATCACCTTTTTTAATATGTAATTTGGCTTGCATAATAAACAATAGTTTTTCAGTTAAAGCACTTCTGGTGCTAATGAAACAATTTTCATAAACTGCTTTTCGCGAAGTTCGCGGGCAACGGGTCCGAAAATACGGGTACCTCTCATTTCTTCGTTGGCAGTTAAAAGTACAACGGCGTTATCGTCGAATTTAATGTAAGAGCCATCAGGACGACGAACGTGCTTGCGGGTTCTTACTACAACGGCTTTGGATACGGTACCTTTCTTAATATTTCCGCTGGGTAGGGCGTCTTTAACAGTAACAATGATTTTATCACCAATTCCTGCGTAACGGCGTTTGGTACCGCCCAATACACGAATACACAGTACTTCTTTGGCACCACTGTTATCTGCAACCGATAATCTGGATTCTTGTTGTATCATAATTACTTAGCTCTTTCAAGGATTTCAACTAATCTCCAACATTTATATTTACTCAAGGGCCTGGTTTCCATAATACGAACCGTATCTCCGATGCTGCACTCGTTTTTTTCGTCGTGTGCCATAAAATTGGATGATTTCTTTACAAACTTCCCGTACTTGGGGTGTTTAACACGGCGCATTACTTTAATAACAATGGATTTATCCATCTTGTTACTCATTACTACGCCTACTCTTTCTTTTCTACGAGTTCTCGTTTCCATTATCTCGAAATTTCTTTATTAGATTCTTCTATGACCCTTTTACGGAGCTCTGTTTTAATTCTTGCTACGGTTTTCCTGTACAATTGAATTTTCAAAGGATTTTCCAGGGGAGAAACAGAATGATTGAGCTTTAGTTTTTCTAAAAGCTTTTTTTCTTCTTCCAACCGTTCCTTGAGCTCGTTGGTTGACATTTCACGTATTACACTTGGCTTCATCAGATAAACGAATTTAAATCGTTAAAATAGCAGTAAGCCGGCAGTATTCACCAGCTCTAGAAGTCCTGATTATCAGACAGAGGCCCGTATTTGCGGGCGTGCCATGTTTTGAACCCCTCCAAAAAGGCTGCAAAGTTATAAATTATTTTAAAATAAACGCTACTATTGTAAAACAAAATCCCTGCGTACAATGAATTTTGTTTTTATAGGCAGTTTTTGTGAGCCCAGGCGCATCGCTTCTTTTGCAGTATCGAGGGCAACTCCTTCTGATTCAAAAAGAATACGACCGGGAGATACTCTGGCTACAAAGTATTCGGGGGCACCCTTACCTTTACCCATACGTACCTCTGCAGGTTTCTTGGTAACAGGTTTGTCGGGAAATATTCTGATCCACAATTGACCCTCACGTTTCATACGACGGGTAATTGCCTGACGTGCAGCTTCAATCTGACGGCTGGTAATCCAGCATTCTTCAAGCGCCTTGATTCCGAAGCTACCAAAAGAGAGCTCTGCTCCTCTTTTAGTATTTCCTTTCATTCTGCCTTTTTGCTGCCTTCTGAATTTGGTTTTCTTTGGCTGTAACATTATTACTTATAATTTTTCTGTTAACAATGATAATTACCCGTTATTTCTTACGGCGTGCTCCTCTGAATCTACCCTGATTGCCACCACCGGGTGCGGGCTTGGATTTGGTATTGTCTTCGGTGAAGGGGGTAAGTTCTTTCTTACCATACACTTCACCTTTGCAGATCCATACCTTTATACCGATACGACCATAGGTAGTATGGGCTTCAGCGGTAGCGTAATCAATATCTGCCCTGAGGGTATGCAAAGGAATACGGCCTTCCTTATAGGTTTCGGTACGCGCCATTTCAGCACCTCCCAAACGACCTGATGTAGTAGCCTTGATTCCTTCAGCGCCCAGGCGCATAGTTGAGGAAACAGCAGTTTTAATGGCACGACGGAATGAAATACGTCCTTCAATCTGCTTGGCAATAGTTTGGGCAACCAGTACAGCATCCAGCTCAGGTCTTTTGATTTCAGAGATATTAATCTGAACTTCTTTTTGAGTAATTTTTCTCAATTCTTCCTTGAGCTTGTCAACTTCCTGCCCACCTTTACCGATAATGATGCCCGGACGGGCGGTATTTATGGTAACCGTGATAAGTTTGAGTGTTCTTTCAATGATAATCTTTGCTACTCCGGCCTTGGCCAAACGGGCGTTGAGGTATTTTCTAATCTTCTCGTCTTCAATCAGCTTTGCCTCGTATTTTTTACCGCCGTACCAATTGGAATCCCATCCTTTGATGATTCCCAATCTAAGGCCGATTGGATTTACTTTTTGTCCCATTATGATTGATCTTTAATTGTTTGTATTTTGCTATCTACGACAATGGTAACATGGTTCGACCTTTTCCTGATACGATACGCACGGCCCTGAGGAGCAGGACGCAAACGCTTCAGTACTCTTCCACCATCAACAAATATTTCTTTTACAATAAGATTGCTGTCTTCAATCCTTACACCTTCATTTTTGGCTTGCCAGTTGGCAATAGCACTTAAGAGAAGTTTTTCAAGGCGTTGGGCAGCTTCTTTTTTGGTATATTTCAAAATTGCAAGGGCTCGGTCAACTTCTTTGCCTCTGATTACATCTGCCACAAGGCGCATTTTCCTTGGAGATGTGGGGCAATTATTGAGCCTGGCAACATATTTAGTCTTTTTTTCTTCTTTGAGCATTTCCGCTCTAAGATGTTTTCTAGATCCCATGTTTCAAATAGTTTATTTTTTGCCTTTATCTTTTTTACCCGCATGTCCGCGGAAAATTCTGGTGGGAGCAAACTCACCCAGTTTGTGTCCTACCATATTTTCGGTAATGTAAACAGGGATAAATTTGTTTCCGTTATGTACTGCAATGGTTTGTCCTACAAAATCAGGAGAAATCATCGATGCTCTTGACCAGGTCTTAACAACAGTCTTTTTACTGCTGCCAGCCATGGCAAGGACTTTTTTCTCGAGCTTGTAGTGTATATAAGGTCCTTTTTTTAATGAACGGCTCATGATATAATAATTTATCTATTAAACTTCAGGGTTATTTTTTCCTTCTTTCAATGATCAGCTTGCTTGAAGCTTTTTTCCGGTTGCGGGTTTTATAACCTTTAGCAGGAACACCATTGCGGCTGCGCGGGTGTCCACCACTGGCACGACCTTCACCACCACCCATGGGGTGATCCACCGGGTTCATCACAACAGGACGGGTTCTGGGGCGACGGCCCAGCCAACGGCTGCGTCCGGCTTTACCACTTACCTCGTGCATGTGATCGGGGTTAGAAGTACTTCCGATAGTAGCCTTACAGGTAACAAGTACCATACGGCTTTCTCCTGAAGGAAGTTTTAGAATAGCATATTTACCATCTCTTGACATGAGCTGAGCATAGGTACCTGCACTGCGAGCCATTTTTCCTCCCTGACCGGGCTGAAGCTCTACGTTATGCACAACGGTACCCAGAGGAACCTTGCTTAAAAACATGGTATTTCCAACATCAGGTGTAGCGTTTTCACCCGAAAGAATACTCATACCTACCTGCAAACCATTGGGAGCAATGATATATCTTTTCTCACCATCGGCATACACTATAAGAGCAATGCGGGCTGAGCGGTTAGGATCGTATTCTATAGACTTAACGGTTCCGGGAATACCGTCTTTATCGCGCTTGAAATCAATCAAACGGAGTCTTTTCTTGTGACCACCGCCGATGTAGCGCATTGTCATTTTACCTTTACTATTCCTGCCTCCGGTTCTCTTTTTACCAACCAACAAACTTTTTTCCGGAGTGGAGGCAGTTATTTCGTCAAACGCATTAATCATTTTAAAGCGTTGACCTGGGGTGGTTGGTTTTAATTTTCTTAAAGCCATCTATACTAAATATTGCTGTAAAAATCAATAACTTGACCATCGCCAATAGTTACGACAGCCTTTTTAAAATTGTTTTTTCTACCGGTTTGAAAGCCGGTTTTGGTATAGCGCATCTTGCGCTTGCCCAGGTAATTCATGGTGTTGACACACTCTACCGTAACTCCGTACATTTGTTCTACGGCGGTTTTAATCTGGCTTTTACTAGCCCGCTGGTCAACAACAAACCCGAAACGTTTGGGATACTTCTCAGTAACCGCCGTCATCTTTTCGGTAATTAGAGGCTTAATTAAAACGTCCATTTTTCGTTTTTTTTTAAAGGGCCGATCTTTTTCCAACCCAACAACAATTGATTATTTCAATAAGGTATTTTCTACTTCTTTGAGTGAACTCTCCACGAAAACAAGATGCTGAGCATGCAGGATTTCATAGGTGTTAATGTCGGAAGCGAGGGCTACCCTGGCCTTGGGGATATTGCGAGATGCGAGGATAAGGTTACGGTCGGCGGTAGGAATTACCAGTAATGACTTCTTGTCCTGCATGTTGAAACGCTCCAGAATTTCCAGATACAATTTTGTTTTGGGCTCGGCAAACTGGAAGTCTTCCAAAACCAATACATTATTGTCCTTGAGTTTGTAAGCAAGGGCTGATTTACGAGCCAGTCTTTTCACTTTCTTGTTAAGTCTGAAAGAGTAATCTCTGGGCTTTTTACCAAATGCACGGCCACCGCCTCTGAGCAAGGGAGATTTAATATCGCCGATACGTGCTGCACCGGTACCTTTTTGCCTGCGGAGCTTGCGGGTACTTCCCTTTACTTCGTTACGCTGCTTGGTGGCATGCGTTCCTTGTCTTTGGTTGGCCAGATACTGCTTTACATCAAGATAAATAGCATGGTCATTGGGCTCAATGCCAAATATTTCATCATTGAGGTTTACAGTTTTGGCGGTTTTATTGCCATCGATGTTATATACTGCTAACTCCATCTTTCTAATATTAAATATGATCCACTAGGACCGGGAACAGATCCTTTAACAACTATAATATTTTGCTCGGGAATGATTTTCATTACCTGCAGGTTAATCATCTTAACCCTGTTGCCACCCATGCGGCCACCCATTCTCATTCCTTTAAAAACTCTGGAAGGCCATGAAGAGGCTCCAAGCGAACCGGGTGCTCTTAAACGGTTGTGCTGACCGTGAGTCGCCTGACCAACACCGGCAAAGCCGTGCCTTTTCACAACACCCTGAAAGCCTTTACCTTTAGAGGTACCTACCACATCGATAAATTCACCTTCAATGAATACATCAACGCCCAGTACTTCACCAAATTCTTTCCGATGTTCTTTTTCGAAGCGGGTAAACTCAGCTACCATTCGTTTGGGGGCGGTTTTTGCTTTGGCAAAGTGACCTTGCAAAGCTTTGCTTGTGTTCTTCTCTTTTTTGTCATCAAAAGCCAGTTGAATAGCTTCGTAGCCATCCTTTTCCAGGGTTTTGATTTGTGTAACAACACAAGGACCAGCCTGTATTACTGTGCATGGAACATTTTTTCCAGCGGCATCAAACATACTGGTCATACCAATTTTTTTTCCAATTAGTCCTGACATTTTTCGGAATTTTTTTCTTTACGCTATAATGCGATTGATAATTAACTACACTTTAATTTCAACTTCAACACCACTGGGAAGTTCTAACTTCATCAATGCATCCACTGTTTTGGAAGTTGAAGAATAAATGTCCAGCAACCTTTTGTATGAGCAAAGCTGGAATTGCTCCCTTGATTTTTTGTTTACAAATGTTGATTTGAGTACGGTGAAAATCTTCTTGTTGGTGGGCAAGGGAATAGGACCACTAACAACAGCACCGGTGGACTTAACAGTCCTTACGATTTTCTCGGCTGACTTGTCAACCAGGTTATAATCGTACGATTTCAGTTTAATTCTAATTCTTTGACTCACGGTTTAAATCTTTTTTTATGAACGATTATGCTTTAACACCATTTACTTTTAAAGTTACCTCCTCAACAATGTTTCGGGGGGCTTCTTGATAATTAGAAAATTCCATGGTTGATGTAGCACGTCCTGAACTAAGCGTTCTCAGTGATGTTACATAACCAAACATTTCTGAAAGGGGAACCTTTGCCTTAATTACCTGCAAATTGCTGCGCGAAGAAATTCCTTCGAGTTGACCACGGCGACGATTGATATCTCCTACCACATCACCTACGTTCTCCTCAGGTGTTACCACCTCAAGTTTCATGATAGGCTCCAGAAGGGCTTTGCTTGCTTTACGGGATGCTTCTTTAAAGGCAATTCTTGCTGCAAGCTCAAATGAAAGAGAATCAGAGTCAACGCTGTGATACGACCCATCAATAAGCTTAACTCTAAGGCTGTCGAGGGGGAATCCGGCAAGCACACCATTTTGCATGGCATTCTTAAATCCTTTTTCAACAGAAGGGATGTATTCTTTGGGAATATTTCCTCCTTTTACTTCATCAATAAACTGCAAGCCTATAACATCTTCATCGGCAGGTCCGATTTCAAAAATAATATCGGCAAATTTACCTCTACCCCCACTCTGCTTTTTATATACTTCGCGGTGTTTTACAACAGAAGTAATAGATTCCTTGTAGGCAACCTGGGGTGCACCCTGGTTACATTCCACTTTAAATTCTCTTTTCAAACGATCAATCAGGATTTCCAGGTGAAGCTCACCCATACCGCTGATAATGGTTTGTCCGGAGTTTTCGTCGGTTTTCACCACGAAAGTGGGATCTTCCTCTGCAAGCTTGGCAAGGGCCATTGAAAGTTTATCAACATCGGCTTGAGTTTTAGGCTCAACGGCAATACTGATAACAGGCTCGGGGAAACTCATAGATTCCAGGATGATGGGGTGCTTTTCAACACAAAGTGTATCTCCGGTATGAATCTCTTTAAACCCAACCGCAGCACCAATATCTCCTGCTTCAATTCTGTCGATGGGGTTTTGTTTATTGGCATGCATTTGAAGGATGCGAGAGATACGTTCTTTTTTACCTGTAGAAGCATTCCATATATACGATCCTGCTTCGAGGGTACCGCTGTAAACTCTGAAAAAGCACAAACGCCCAACATAGGGGTCGGTGGCAATTTTAAATGCAAGGGCAGCAAAAGGTTCGCTTGCATCCGTTCTTCTTTTTTCTTCTTTCTCTGTTTTGGGGTTGACACCTGTGATGGAATCAACATCCATAGGAGAAGGGAGAAACCTTATAACGGCATCAAGCAAAAGCTGAACACCTTTGTTTTTAAAAGCAGAACCACATAAAACAGGGGTAATACGCATTTCGATGGTAGCCTTTCTGATGGCGGCAAGAATTTCATCTTCCGAAATAGAATCAGTGTCTTCCATGAATTTCTCAAAGAGCTCTTCGTTTTCTTCAGCACAGCCTTCAACAAGTTTCATGCGGTATTCTTCCACTGTATCTTTGAGGTCATCTGGAATGGGCACTTCGACAAATTCGATACCATTTGACTGCTCTTCCCATACAAAGGCTTTGTTGGTGATAAGATCTACAACGCCTCTGAAGCTTTCTTCATAGCCGATGGGGATTTGCAAGGGTACGGCATTGGAGCCTAATCTTTCCTTAATTTGCTCAACAACGGTAAAGAAGTCGGCACCGGAGCGGTCCATTTTGTTAACAAAACTTATGCGGGGTACTTTATATTTGTCGGCTTGTCTCCAGACTGTTTCACTTTGTGGTTCAACGCCACCAACAGCACAAAACAGTGCGATAGCACCATCCAGCACCCTGAGAGAACGTTCAACTTCAACAGTAAAGTCAACGTGGCCAGGCGTATCAATGATATTCACTTTATATTGATTATCATTGTATTTCCAGAAAGTAGTAGTAGCGGCCGAGGTAATGGTTATACCCCTCTCCTGCTCCTGCACCATCCAGTCCATGGTGGCAGAGCCATCGTGGGTTTCACCCAGCCGGTGGTTTACGCCGGTATAATAAAGAATGCGCTCGGTGGTGGTAGTTTTACCCGCATCGATGTGCGCCATAATACCGATATTGCGTGTATAATTTAAATCTCTGGCCATTAAAAGTAAAAGGAATAATATTCTTAAAAAGTGTAATAAAAATTGTATTAGAATCTAAAGTGCGAAAATGCTTTGTTGGCATCAGCCATACGGTGGGTATCTTCTTTCCTTTTAAAGGCAGCACCTTCTTCTTTGTAAGCAGCAACAACCTCACCTGCCAGCTTGCCGGCCATGGTTTTTTCATTGCGTTTACGTGAAAATTTGATAAGGTTTTTCATACCAATAGACAATTTCCTTTCAGGACGAATTTCTGAAGGAATCTGAAAAGTAGCACCCCCAATACGACGGCTTCTTACCTCAACATTGGGTGTTACATTGGCCAGGGCTTTTTTCCAAACCTCAAGGCCATCTTCCTTGGTTTTCTCACTTACGATATCCATGGCTCCATAGAATATATTGTAAGCAAGATTTTTTTTGCCCTCAAGCATAAGGTTATTTACAAACCTTGTTACCAAAGTATCATTGAACTTTGGGTCGGGGAGCAGAATTCTTTTTTTTGGTTTTGACTTTCTCATTTATCCAAAATTTTTTAATCGCGCTGATTCGTTATTATTTTTTCGCTTTGGGTTTCTTAGTTCCATACTTGGATCTTCTCTGGTTACGACCTTCTACCCCACTGGTATCCAGTGCACCTCTGATAATATGGTACCTTACCCCTGGTAAATCTTTTACCCTACCTCCGCGAATCAACACGATAGAGTGTTCTTGCAGGTTGTGTCCTTCTCCGGGAATATAAGCATTTACCTCTTTACCATTGGTAAGCCTTACCCTTGCAACTTTACGCATCGCTGAGTTAGGTTTCTTGGGGGTAGTGGTATATACCCTTACACAAACTCCGCGGCGTTGGGGACATGAATCCAAAGCGGGTGATTTACTCTTGTAAGTCACCTTTTGGCGTCCTTTACGAACCAATTGTTGTATTGTTGGCATACTTTAAGTTTAATAAATTATTATGTAAAAACTTCTTTTTTATTTGGTTATAAATAACCAAGCACTTTTTAGGGAGTGCAAAGGTAAGAAGTTATTTTTTAAAACCAATATGGTTGTGCAAAAAATTACGCCTATGCGCCCACCTAAGGTTAAGCAAATTGAAAATGCTGTTGATTTAGCATTTGTTCTTAAAACAGAAATTACTGATTGTCAGTGAAATTTATTTCTTCTTTTAAGGGGCACAAAGATAGTAAATAATGCCATTGTCGCACAACATATCGGGTAAAAAATTCCCAACAAAAAACTTTCTGAAAATCAACACTTAACTTTTGGATTAATCAAATGCACATAAGAAAAAGCAAAAACACCGGAATATATTCTGATATCCCGGTGTTTTTCAAATCTTTACTACTGAAAAATCTTTTATCGGTAACGATAGGCCGCCCTTTCCATTTCACTTTGATTACGGAATTTTACCGGCGGATTAAGGTGCTTTTCAAGAAATTTATAAATCCCAAACCGGATTTCTCTTGCCTTTTTATGATCCATACGATCGAAGGAATGTCCCCCGGGGATATCTTCAAAAATCTCGTATTCAAAATCTTTGCCCAGTGCCAACAAACGGTTGATGAGGCTTTCAACCTCCAGCACATGAACATCCTCATCGTTGGTGTTGGTATGTATTAATAGAGGTGTGCGTAATTTTTGGGCATGATACACCGGCGAACGGCGGCGATATTCATCAATATTTTCGTGCACCATGTCGCCAATGTGGTAGTCGGCCGAAAAGAAATTTTCGTATGCGGGCCGTTTGTAGCCCATACGTGCCACCAGGTCACTTACAGGTACTCCTGCAAAAGCGCACTTATAATCGCGGTGATTCTCAAAAATATTCATCAGTGCAATCATACCGCCATGACTCCACCCCACGATACCTACACGGTTTTTGTCAACCATGCTGTAATTCTCTATCATGTATTGGCGGCTGATATCCACATCGTTATTTTCCAGCCCCCCATAGTCAATAAGTTCGTAGGTAAGTCTGCCATAACCGGTACTACCACGATACTCAGGAGCTACCACGATATACTGCTGGGCCATCATTTCCCTGATAATGTGGGTGTAATAGGTATTGAAATCACCGTGTACTCCACCATGAGGCAATACAATAAGCGGATATTTTTTCGAGGGATCAATATCTTTGGGAATAAATACATACGACCAGAATTTAATGGGGTTTTTACCCTGCAATGTTTTTGCTGTTTCATGTCCGCGAGGGGGTTCTCCGGCAAGGAATACCTTATCAATATGGGCCACATCGCCCACTCTCTCGAACCACAATACATCATCTATTTTTTTCTCCAGCACATCCAGCCGATGGCGCAGGTTATAAAAATAATCATCCATTGATTTCTGACTTGCCGGCGACTGTGCCAGCAGTCCAGAGGGAAGCAGCAGCCCCAGCAGTAGTGTGAATGCAATTAAGTTGAATTTTTTCTTCATTTTAGCAGATATTTTTAATTAAAAAGGTTGATGGGTTTTGTTTCGGGGGTAAAAATACAAAAAGAACCATGTAAAAGCCAACAGGCAAAACTCTTTGTGCTTATACCCTATTAGCATATACCGTTAGCTGGCCGATTTACGGAAAGCTATCCTGATTTACTGGTGTAAATATTTTATCTTTGTGCCTTGCTTTCCTAAGGTGAAAAATCAATCTCAAACTTATTATAATACAAGGCATTACAAATGACAGATTTTCTTCAGGAATTAAATGAACCCCAGCGACAGGCAGTAGAAAGCACCGAAGGACCCGTAATGGTAATTGCAGGTGCCGGAAGCGGAAAAACACGTGTACTGACCTATCGTATTGCCTACCTGTTAAGTAAAGGAGTAGACCCTTTCAATATACTGGCCCTTACCTTTACCAATAAAGCCGCCCGGGAAATGAAGGAGAGGATTGCCCACCTGGTGGGAGCTTCAAGGGCAAAATCATTATGGATGGGAACGTTTCACTCCATATTTGCTAAAATATTACGTATCGAATCAGAAAAACTGGGTTTCCCCTCTAACTTCACCATTTACGATACTGACGACTCAAAAAGACTTCTTAAATCCATTGTAAAAGAACAACAGCTGGACGACAAAACCTACAATGCCAGCCATGTGCTGTCAAGGATTTCAAACGCCAAAAACAACCTGATTTCTGCCATGGATTACAATGAAGATGCAGAAATTCAGAATTACGATATCCAAAACAGGAAACCCAAAATAGGACTGATTTACAGCCTTTACCAGCAAAGACTCAGAAAAGCAGCCGCCATGGATTTTGACGACCTGCTTTTTAATACCAATGTGTTGTTGCGCGATTTTCCGGATGTATTATATAAGTACCAACTCAAGTTTAACTATATCCTGGTGGATGAGTACCAGGACACCAACTTT
>SLOR01000243.1 GCA_007132395.1 Bacteroidales bacterium | reverse complement strand
GCAGAGTCCTTAACGTTGAACTCTGCAATCAATATATAATAATGGATATTCCTAAAAAGCGAATCACCAAGCAGCAGCGGTTTAAATTCGTACTGGACTATTTTCTGACCCATCAGCCCATTGCTGAAACGGAATTGCATTATACCAATCCCTACGAGTTACTGGTGGCAGTTATTCTGTCGGCACAGTGTACAGATAAGCGGGTCAACATGATTACGCCACCTTTCTTCGAGCGTTTTCCTACAGCAGAAAGCCTTGCTCAGGCCGAGGTGGAGGAAATATTTACATACATCCGCAGTTGTTCTTATCCCAACAGCAAATCCAAAAACCTGTTGGGCATGGCCCAGAAATTAACTACTGAATTTGGAGGCGTGGTACCCGAAGATGTAACAGAATTGCAGAAACTTCCCGGAGTGGGCCGAAAAACGGCCAATGTAATTGCATCGGTGGTTTACAATAAGCCTGCCCTGGCTGTAGATACCCACGTGTTTCGTGTTGCTGCACGCATAGGTCTTACCACCAATGCTAAAACACCCCTGGAAACCGAACGGCAACTGGTAAAATATATCCCGGAAGATTTGCTGTCCATTGCCCACCACTGGCTTATATTGCACGGTCGCTATGTTTGCGTGGCGCGAAAACCTAAATGTGAGAAGTGCCCGCTTACCGAAGTGTGTAAATATTACCAGAAGGAGAACAAAATTTAAGGTTGAGGTTAAGGTTGAGGCTGAGGTTAAGGTTGAGGATTAAGATGAGGAGCTACTGAGAGTTATTTGCCGGATAAACTTTTGTATTCGTTTAATGATGGATTTTTATGAGCATTATTCTGCAATTTGGGATGAGAGAAAAATCCGGATGGCGGAAAAACAATTTGCATGCGATGCTGTTTATTCAGATAAATTCGATATAACGTACAAACCCATCAAATTGCATTCATTATGACCACATTGAAACCCGGCGACAAAGCCCCCGATTTTAAAGGAAAAGATCAGAACGGAAAGGAGCTTTCCCTGGAAGATTTTAAGGGAAACAAGCTGATTATATATTTTTATCCCAAGGACAGCACGCCCGGCTGCACTGCACAGGCCTGCAATCTCAGAGATAATTATGAAGTATTGCTGAAAAAGGGATACAAAGTGTTGGGTGTGAGTGCCGACAGTGAAAAGTCGCACCTGAAATTTATTGAAAAATACGAACTGCCTTTCTCGCTGATTGCCGATACCGAAAAAGAGATGATAAAGGCATTTGGCGTGTGGGGCCCGAAGAAGTTTATGGGAAAAACTTTCGATGGCATCAATCGCACTACCTTTGTGATTGATGAAAATGGCATAATTGAGGAGGTTATTGACAAGGTGAAAACCAAGGAACATACCGAACAGATTATCCCGCTATAGCACAAGCAGAGATATCCCTTTGCAAAAGAATTTTAGCCGGAAGTTTTAATATGAGAACTTCCGGCTTTTTTATTTTTAGTTTTGTAGAGAGAATTAGGGCAAAGCCATCATTACCCGTTTGAAATCACACGAAACGATTATGACAGAAAAGCAACAAACCATCCTCAATAAAACACGTGATTTTGTACAAAAAGAATTGGAGGGTGCCGAAGGCGGGCACGACTGGTGGCACATTGAGCGTGTTTGGAAACTGAGTCGTAAAATTGCAGCTACTGAAAAAGCTGACCTGTTTATTGTTGAATTGGGTGCACTGTTGCATGATATTGCCGATGCAAAATTTTTTGATGGCAATGAAACGTTGGGTCCGCTAAAGGCTACACATTTTTTGCAGTCTTTGGGAGTGGAAGAAAACGTAATTGCCCACATCAGGCATATCATTGAAAATATATCCTTTAAGGGCGGAAATGAAAAACAACGCTTTCGTTCGCCTGAGCTGGATGTTATTCAGGATGCCGATCGGCTTGATGCTATGGGAGCCATTGGGATTGCCAGGACTTTTAACTACGGCGGTTTTAAAAACCGTGAGTTGTATAACCCCCATATAAAACCCGATTTGCATATGACTCGTGAGCAGTACAAAAAGAGCAATGCTCCTACCATCAATCATTTTTATGAAAAACTTCTGTTGCTGAAAGACAGAATGAATACCCAGACAGGGAAAAAAATGGCCGAAAAAAGACATGATTTTATGCTCGGGTATTTACAGGAGTTTTATGAGGAATGGGAGGGAGAGCGGTGATTTTACTGCCCGGAAAATGAAATATTTCAGGTTGTAAAATACATGAATTCAATATGATAAGTGTTAAGATGGGTTGAAGCACAAGGGTTTTTTATCAACTTCTTTACAAAACCAAAATATATGGTAATTTTGCGGATATAGGCTGAAAATTTATTATTTTTAATAAGGAAAGAAGACAATTTTTAACATAGTATTGATTTTATGAGCAAAGAGAAAGAAAAAGAAAAGAATGTAAATACCGAAAAGCTGAAGGCATTGCAGCTGACCCTGGATAAGATTGAAAAATCTTACGGCAAGGGCACGGTGATGAAACTGGGCGATTCGCCTGCAGTGGCCATAGGCAGCATTTCATCGGGTAGCATATCCCTTGATCATGCACTGGGTATTGGCGGTTTCCCCAGGGGAAGGATTGTTGAGATTTACGGACCGGAATCTTCAGGTAAAACCACCCTGGCCATCCATGCCATTGCCGAAGCACAAAAAGCAGGAGGTATAGCAGCTTTTATTGATGCAGAGCATGCTTTTGACAGTACTTATGCACACAAGCTTGGCGTTGACATTGACAACCTTTTGGTATCCCAACCCGACAATGGTGAACAGGCATTGGAAATTACTGAAAACCTCATTCGTTCAGGAGCCATCGATATTATCATTATTGACTCCGTGGCCGCTCTTACTCCCAAAAGTGAGATTGAAGGCGAAATGGGCGACAGCAAAATGGGGCTGCAGGCCCGACTGATGTCACAGGCCCTGCGTAAGCTTGCCGGAACCATCAATAAAACCGGTTGCTGCTGTATATTTATCAACCAGCTGCGTGAAAAAATCGGGGTAATGTTTGGCAATCCTGAAACCACCACCGGCGGTAATGCGCTGAAGTTCTATTCCTCCGTAAGACTCGATATTCGCAGGATTTCTCAGATCAAAGATTCGGATAGCGTTACAGGAAACCGTACCCGGGTGAAAGTAGTGAAAAACAAACTGGCACCCCCATTCCGGCAGGCTGAATTTGATATAATTTATGGTGAGGGAATCTCCAAAACCGGAGAAATCATTGACCTTGCCGTGGATTATAACATCATCAAAAAAGCCGGCTCTTGGTTCAGCTATGGCGATACCAAGCTGGGGCAGGGAAGAGACGCGGTGAAAAACCTGCTGATTGATAATCCCGAACTGGCAGAAGAAATCGAAAAGAAAATTATTGTAACCCTGGTTGAGAAGAAATAGTTTTCTTTCTTCTCAATAGTCTAATGAAAGAGGCTGTCTTTTAATTGCCAACCGGTCGTTGAGCCTGTCGAAACGACATTTGACTGTCAGTCAGATACCCGCTTCGACAAGCTCAGCGTCCGGATAATATCCGGTACTTCTGAGACAACCTCTTTTTGTATTTTATAAAACAGTTCTTCCCGCCTCTCTCTTCCCTATCTCTGCGGTAAAAGCAAAGCCCTTCCCTAAATCCTTTCCAGCAATACCACGCTTTCCACATGCTGTGTGTGCGGAAACATATCCACCGCCTGCACTTTTGTTACCTTGTAGTTTTTGGCCAGTAGCTCAATATCACGGGCCTGGGTGGCAGGGTTGCAGCTTACATAAACGATTTTTCGGGTGCCAGATTCAGCGATTCTTGCTGTAACATCAGGGTGCATTCCGGCACGGGGCGGGTCGGTGATGATTACATCGGGCTGGCCGTGCTGTTCAAGGAAATCTTCGGTGAGTACTTTGGCCATATCTCCTGCAGCAAATGCAAGGTTAGTCAGCCCGTTGAGGGTGGCGTTTTCCCGTGCATGTTTCACGGCTTCTTCCACGTATTCCACACCAATTACTTTTCGTGCTTTTGCCGCTACGAAATTGGCAATGGTGCCTGTACCGGTGTAAAGGTCATATACAATTTCATCTCCCTTTAAATCAGCAAAGCTACGTGCCACCTTGTACAGACCGTATGCCTGCTGACTGTTGGTCTGGTAAAATGATTTAGGGCCAATTTTAAACTGCAGCCCTTCCATTTCTTCCATGATATAGGGTGTGCCACTGAAATGCACAGCCTCCAGATCGCCGATGCTGCTGTTGGCCTTATCGTTTATCATATAATGCAGAGAAACAATTTCCGGGAAGCGATCCCTGAGAAATTCCATCAGCAATTGCCGCTTTTCATCATCCCCCGAGGCCAAAACCACGATAACCATAAACTGACCCTTGGCATTGTTGCGGATAATGATATTTTTAAGCTGCCCTTCTTTGGTTTTGAAATCATAGAAAGAGATATCCTGTTTCAAGGCAAAATCTTTAACCTCGAGCCTTATGGCATTGGAGGGCTCGGGTTGCAGCCAGCATTTGTCAATGCTCAGCACCTTGTCAAAGAAACCGGGGATGTGGAATCCCAGTGCTTCGTGGTTGGTAATTTCTTCTCCTCCGGCAATTTCTTCCGGCATCAGCCACCTGCGACTGGCGAATGTGTATTCCAGCTTATTACGATAGTAGCGGGTGTTTTCCGATGCCAGGATAGGACTCAGTTCAAAATCATAATCGACCTTACCTATCCTTTCAATACTGTCGGTAACCTGTTTTTGTTTGTATTTGAGTTGTTCTTCATAACCCAGGTGTTGCCATTTGCATCCACCGCAAATGCCAAAATGTTCGCAAAAAGGCTCGGTACGTTGTGAGGATTTCTCATGAAACTTAATAATCTCACCCTCCATATGCCTGCGGCGGGTTTTTTTAATCTGAATGTCAACCACATCGCCCGGGGCACCATAATTTACAAAAATTACCATGTCGTTATGGCGGGCAATAGCTTTGCCCTCAGCGGCAACGCCTGCTATGGTTACTCTTTCAAAAATCTGGTTGTATAAGTGTCTTTTATTGCTTCTGCTCATAGATAAAAAATTTGCGCAAAGATAGTAAGAGTTTACCGAGAAGCTATCATAAGGTTTTTATTGCCTTCAGGACTTCAATTTAGGTTTTGCAGAAAGAAGCATGCCGTGGGAATAAATTTTTTTTTCAATTCGTCGCTTTTAAATCCTGTTTGCCACCTTTCACCACAGGTTAATCTAATGATTTAATTTACAGAAAATCCAGGATTTTTCTGGTGTTATGAAATCAAAACCTTTTTCCTATATTTGCCCAAAAATACCCAATACATTATATAAAATATTACATTAAGCTAACAATTAAAAAAGGAGATTTTATTATGAGTAATGTTATGACTGAAAAGTTAAACTCAAAGCAGCTCATTGATTTGGAAGATAAATATGGTGCGCACAACTATCACCCACTGCCTGTGGTACTTAGCAAAGGCGAAGGAGTACATGTATGGGATGTGGAGGGAAAGCGCTATTATGATTTTCTTTCTGCTTATTCAGCTGTAAACCAGGGCCATTGCCATCCGAAGATTTTTGAAGCATTGGTGGATCAGTCTAAAACACTGGCTCTTACCTCCCGGGCATTTCATAATGATATCCTGGGGCGTTTTGAGAAGTATATTACAGAATATTTTGGTTTCGACAAAGTACTGCCGATGAATACCGGAGCAGAAGCTGTTGAAACGGCTATTAAACTTACCCGCAAGTGGGCTTATAAAAAGAAGGGTATTCCTGAGAATATGGCCAAGATAGTAGTTTGTGAGAACAACTTCCATGGCCGTACTACAACCATCGTTTCTTTTTCCAATGATCCTGACGGCTTTAGCGATTATGGTCCTTTCACTCCCGGTTTTGTTCGTATTCCTTACAATGATGCTGATGCATTGGCAGAAGCACTGAAGGATCCCCACGTGGCAGGCTTCCTGGTAGAGCCCATTCAGGGCGAAGCGGGCGTTTTTGTCCCTTGCGATACTTATCTGCCCAAGTGTAAAGAACTGTGTGAGAAACACAATGTTCTTTTTATTGCTGATGAGGTACAAACCGGTATTGCCCGTACAGGTAGATTACTGGCCTGCGACCATGTAAATGTTAAGCCTGACATTTTGATTCTGGGCAAAGCCATTAGTGGTGGTATGTATCCTGTTTCTGCTGTTTTGGCCAACGATGATATTATGTTGGTAATCAAGCCTGGTCAGCATGGTAGTACTTTCGGCGGTAATCCCGTTGCTGCACGCGTTGCTTATGCTGCACTGGAAGTAGTAAAAGAAGAAAAACTGGCTGAAAGAGCACAAAAGCTGGGTGAAATTCTTCGTAAAGAACTAAAGGCCATCAAGTCAGACATGATTACTGTGGTAAGAGGTAAAGGATTATTGAATGCAATTATCATCAAGCCCAAAAATGGTAAAGAAGCATGGGATGTATGCGTTAAGATGGCTGAAAATGGTCTGCTGGCCAAGCCTACTCATGGCGACATCATTCGCTTTGCTCCTCCTTTGGTAATTACTGAAGAGCAACTGATGGAATGTGTTGAAATCATTCGTAAGTCTGTGATGTCATTTGAATAATATTCGATAGACTTTCACAAATATTCTGAATCTAACGAGGCTGTCTCAGCGTCCGGATAACATCCGGCATTTGAGACAGCCTCGTTTTTTTATAAAAAAGGACCGGAGAAATACATCTCCGATCCTCAAGAATTCACCCTTAATTAAAATTCAAAAATATTTACTTTACAAGTGCTTCGTAGCGTTTTTGCACTTCTGCCCAATTTACTACATGCCAGAAACTGCTGATATAATCGGGGCGACGGTTCTGGTAATTCAGGTAGTAAGCGTGTTCCCAAACGTCAAGACCCAGAATAGGATTTCCGTTAACATCGGCCACATCCATCAGTGGGTTGTCCTGGTTGGGGGTACTGGTTACCTGTAATTTGCCCTGACCGTCAACAATCAGCCATGCCCAACCGCTACCAAAACGTGTGGCAGCAGCTTTGTTAAATTCTTCCTGGAATTTGTCGAAAGAACCGAAAGTGCTTTCAATTTCCGCCAGCAACCTGCCGGAAGGTTTCCCACCAGCATTGGGAGCCATCACTTCCCAGAAAAGGGTGTGATTCCAGTGTCCTCCGCCATTATTTCTTACGGCCATGGAGTGCTTGCTCATATTGGCAAAAATATCCTCCAGCGACTTGGATGCCAGGTCCGTTCCTTCGATGGCGTTGTTGAGGTTGTTAATATATGCCTGATGATGTTTGGTATGATGAATCTCCATAGTACGAGCATCGATATGAGGCTCCAGTGCATCGTACGCGTAATTTAATTTCGGTAGAGTGTGCTTTCCGTCTTTCATAATTAATTCCGTTTTACTTAGTTTGTTATTATTGTTTATTTCTGATTTGTCTGAGGCTTTTACTTGCCAGCCTGCATTAAGGAATATTATTCCCATTAATAAAAGTCCTGTGAAACTCTTTTTTTGTAATGATTTCATTTTCTTTTCTTTTTTGAATGTTACCTTTTTGGAAAATTCAACAATAATCCCGTTCTTATTTAGAATGTATCTTGATAACAATATAAAAATGGATTTGTTTAATAGGGATTTACATAATTAAAACAACTGCTTTTATTCCTCCGAAACACTCAGATAGGGGGCTATTCGGGCAAAAAGTGTTTCATCAATCAACTCAGATCGCTTAATGTCCTCAATAGTTGAGTATTCCCCGTGTCTTTCCCTCATTCTCAATATGGAATTTACCTGGTTTCGGTTAAGGTAGGGATGACGGATGAGGGTGGCAAAATCAGCCTGATTGATG
>SLOR01000382.1 GCA_007132395.1 Bacteroidales bacterium | reverse complement strand
GAGCCGGAACATGCTTTTCCGGTGCAATATAGTTACGCGGCACTGGATTTTCCTGCAGGTATTTCCGTTGCCACATTATTTGATGCCGGGGGCAGAGTACTGGCTGAGAGTTTGTTCTTTAACCCTCCCCGCCAGAAGGAGGAAGTTATTATTTCCATAGAAGAATACCGCGACAATGCGATGAGGGTAGTTTTGCAGCATGACTTTTTGCATGAGCCGGCACCACGTGAATTATCGGTAAGCATTACTGGAACAGCTGTAACGGGTTATGACAGCCATCAATGGGATATGGTTTCCTATATGTATCTTTTCTCCGACCTGCAAGCACTCCCCGAACTGCCTGAAAGGGTGCTCGCAGGGGATGAGAATAATCATTTTCTTGCTAATCTGCTCATGCTCACTTCTACATGGGAACGTTATCACTGGACAGATATTCTTGCTGAGGATGAGCCTGAAGTGGTTTTTGAGCGAAAGGAAGGATTTCCCGTTTTTGGTTCTTTAGAGCCTACCTCACAATCCAAAGCATTGGAGTTGAGTAGTTTTGAGATTACTTTACAGGTGAAAGAGCAAGAGTTTTTTAAGTCATCCGGCACAGATAGTGAGGTGAACTTTGTGTTTCAGGGGCTGGATATTAATGGAGAATTTGAGGCAGAATTAGGGGTCATGGGGCTTAGGGGCAGCAGGGCCCAAAGCATTGAGTTGTTTCCCCATGTTTTTTCTTTTGAAGATTTTCCCTTGAATTTTCAGATTCAGCCCCTGCCTCAGTCAAGGGGAAGCAACTGGAAAAGAGGAGTTTCTCCCCTACCCAGGCCCTCGCAAAGGAAACTGGAGTTGCGTGATGAACTTTCCTATTCATACGGCAGCCCCGATCAGGTAATTTATTTTCGCGAAAACGATTCGCGCTACCGGGATATGCGGGAAGTTCTAAGGGGAAGAGTTTCAGGGGTTACAGTTGATGGTAACAATATTACATTCAGAGGTCCCAGCAGTATTCTTTTGAGTAACAATCCCTATATCCTTATTGACGGGCAGGAATACTCCAGTGGGCAGTTTTTGGCATTGTCGCCGTTCAATATATCGCATATTGAAATATTTAAAGGTACCAGTGCCTCCATTTTCGGTGTGAGGGGTTCCACCGGTGCTATTGTGGGGCACTCGCGGCGCAGTGCAGTGCCGAGGCAGATTATACTGCAGTATATCCTGAGCGGATATTACCTGCCCAGAGATTTTAAATTGGCTGATGTTCTGGATGCTTTTACCCGCCATACTACTGTCGATTACGAGCAAACTCTTAATTGGCAACCGTCACTCAGGTTCGACGAGAATGGTTTGTATCAAATAGTGTTACCGGTAAACGATAATCATGCAGAGATTCGCGTAAGCGTGGAAGGAGTAAGTACTGAAGGTAAAGTTATTTCCAATTCTGCCCGCCTGATAAGAGAGTAATAAATCACGGGTTTATTACAACTGCAGCAAAAACTTCATGGTATCTACCCCGTCGGCATAGTCTTGGGGGCCGGGGCTTTGTGTTTCTCCCGGAAGTACGCAACCCTGCAAATCAATACCCAGGGGGAAGGCTGCAACCACACATTGCAAGTTCTCTTTCTGTGCCATAATAGTTTTTTTAACCTTATCCAGTGTTGAGTATTCTTCAAAATGCACAACAGCCAATGGACTGGATAGCGCTGTTTCTGCCCTTACAATACAAAAACCCGTGTCATAATGGGGAATCATATTTACTAGTAATATGGCTTTCTGGTATTCGTAATTATTGAAGTACTTGCTGTGATCCTTCAGGTGCTCCCATTTACAGAACCGGTCAAGGAGTTTTACCATGTTGTAGCCTTCGGGCACCAGTATTTTGGAAACATTGCGGCATCCCAGGCCAAAGTACATAAAGATATCCTTGGTTAAGCCGTCCAAATCTGTATCCTTTTCGTTTCCGTCGAGCAGGGCAATGCTATTTCTGTTTCTGCGGATTATATGAGGGTATCTACCGAAATAATAGTCAAAATATCTGCTGGTATTGTTACTACCCGTGGCAATTACTGCATCAAAATCAGCTATTTTTTCTTCTGTAAATTTAATCATGGTATTGAGCAACGGCTGGGCTTCCACTACAAGAGCCGCAACTTTTTGCGGCAAATCTTTATCCTGGCCCGAAAGTTTCCCCAGAAACCGGTGCCCGGCAAGCATCACGCACATAAAATCATGAAAGCCCACCATGGGCAGGTTACCTGCCATTATTACGGCAACGCGTAAAGGATTTTTACGTGCTTTTTCTAAATCCGGGTAGGCTTCCAGCCATGTATTCAATTCTGGCTCCTGCAGCATAAAACAGAGCCCCTCAAGAGAGTGTCTTACATTATCAGAAGTAAACCAGGGATTTTTATTGGGACTTTCCTGTATCTCGTAATAAAGTTCGCGGCATGCAGGGCTTAGGGTGTCCGGATTTTGTGTATTTACTACTTCCCTTATTTTTATTCCTGCGGCTATAAAAGCTTCTTTTCTTTGCTGGAGTGTCAGTTGCATAATGTGATTATTATTCCCGGGGAAAAATTAGTTATCTATATTTGCAATAATTCTGCCCGGGTAAAGTTAGGAATTATGCCGGAGTAAGAAAGGCTTTGGGAAGATTTCCGTTTACATCTGATTTGCACTGCCGGCCTTTCCCTGTCTTTGGTTATTATATGGAATTTTGTTTGATGTCAGTGCATTGCGGGTAAAAATAGTATTAGCTAATCTGTTCTATAACTTACTGAAAGTATGAAGTTGTTTTGGGTTTTTTTATTCTCTTTGCCGTTGCTAACAGTAGCCGGTCCAGTTGATTTCAGGGCATATGAAGACAGCCTGAAAAAAATGGCACTGGAAATGGTTGAGCCCGAAAATGACTTTGAGCGCCTGGCTCTTAATCATGAGTTCAAAACTTTTTTTGAAAAGGTATTGCGCATGGAAGGCTCCATGGATTACAATTTCGACTCCCTTACCACCATCTCCCGATTGAAAGCTCCTGATGGCAGTTTTCGGATAATAAGCTGGTATGTGCCCCTTGAAAACAGCAAGTTTGAATATTTTGGGTTTTTCCAGTCCTATGATGAACGACGAAATATGTATCAGCTTTTTCCTCTCTGGGACAGGGGCAGCCAGGCAGAAGATGCACGCTTTGCCAGCTTTGACCACGAAAACTGGTACGGTGCCTATTATCTTGAATTAATACATCATCGCTACAGACGCGAAGATTATTATTTGCTTTTGGGCTGGAGGGGCGACAATCCCCTTACCCGACAACGCATCATTGAGCCCATAAGAGTTATGGGGCAGGGGCGGCCTTCTTTCGGGCAGCCAGTTTTTCGTTTCGACAATAACAAGCATCGCCGTATAATTTTCGAGTATTCGGCCAGGGTATCCATGACCATGCGGTATGAACCCCAGGTTTTAGAGCAGGGCCGCCGTCCTGTGGATGTCATTATCTTCGACAGGGTAGCTCCCACGCATAGTTTCCTGCGAGGGCATTACCAGTTTTATGTGCCCGAAACCAATATTTTTGACGGGTTTTATTTTGAGGATGGTAAATGGATCTTTGTAAAAGACATTGATGCACGCAATCCTCGTCGCAGCCCTCCTCCACGTCCGGTTCCTCCCCGTTGATTCTTTAATGCTTGATTATCAGAAGTGTGTAAAGTAATTGCCTGTTTTGTTCAGGCTGATTTCTGTTCTTTTATGAAGCCTGTTTTTTAAGGGTTTTCATAGCGGTAAAATATTTACGCTTTTTCTTCTTTCATTGTAATAATTTTGCCAAATTTGCCTGATATTTAAGCATCCAAAAGCCATTCACACATGCTTGAAAATTAAGTATGTGGCTTTTGCTTTTTATCGAGAATACAAATGGGCAATCATTACAGGGAAATAATATACATATAATTTATATCACCCTTAATTTCACTGATTAATAACAAACCCTTAAATCTTTTTAAAGATGAAAAAACATAATTTTAGTGCCGGCCCTTCAATTTTGGCCAGAGAAGTGATTGAAAACACAGCAAATGCTGTTTTGGACCTGAATGGTATTGGCCTTTCTGTAATGGAAATTTCGCACCGTGGCAAAGATTTTCAGGCAGTAATGGATGAAACCGTTGCACTTTTTAAGGAATTGCTCAATATCCCCGAAGGCTATCAGGTGTTGTTCCTGGGTGGTGGTGCCAGCCTGCAGTTTTGTATGTTGCCCTACAACATGCTCAATAAAAAAGCCGCATACCTGGAAACCGGTGTGTGGGCCAAGAAAGCGGCCAAAGAAGCGAAGTTTTTCGGAGAAGTGAATATCGTAGCCTCAAGTGCCGATAAAAACTTCAGCTACATCCCCAAAGGGTTTACCATTCCCGCTGATGCGGATTATTTCCATATTACCACCAACAATACTATCTATGGTACGGAAATTTTTGAAGACTTTGACTCTCCCGTGCCATTGGTAGCGGATATGTCATCCGATATTTTCAGCCGCCCTGTAGATGTTAGCAAGTATGCCATGATTTACGGTGGAGCCCAGAAAAACCTCGGACCTGCAGGTGTTACTTTCGTTATAGTTCGCGAAGATGTTTTGGGTAAAGTGGACAGACCCATCCCCACCATGCTAAACTACCAGACGCATATTGAAAACGGTTCCATGTTCAACACGCCTCCATGTTTACCCATTTATACCTGTATGGAAACCCTCCGCTGGTTGAAGAAATTGGGTGGTGTGAAGGTAATGCAACAGAAAAACCAGGAGAAAGCAGCATTGTTGTATGATGAAATTGAGCGCAACGAGCTTTTCATGGGTACTGCAGCCAAAGATTCCCGCTCACTGATGAACATTTGCTTCGTGTTAAAAGATGAGTATAAAGAGCTGGAGCAGGAATTTTTCGCCTTTACTGCCGCCAAAGGCATGTCGGGCCTTAAGGGTCACCGTTCTGTAGGTGGTTTCCGCGCTTCAACTTACAATGCATTGGCAAAAGAAAGCGTTCAGGCGTTGGTAGAGGCAATGCAAGAGTTTGAAAAAAAGCACAAAAAGTAATAAATAGATAAAAAGGTTTATTCCGGGCTTCATTTATCAAAACATCGGGCCCGGGATAAACCTCAATGATTGTTCCCGCGACGTAAAAGCAAGGTGGCTACCGGCTTTTGTAGTTGCGGGTTTAATTCACCCTTAAAAAACAAATGAGATGAAGAAAATATTAATTGCTACCGAAAAACCTTTTGCACCCGTTGCAGTGGAAGGGATAAAAAAAGTTTTTGCCGATGCAGGGTACGAAGTAGTATTACTGGAAAAGTACACCGATAAAGCCGATTTGTTAAATGCAGTTGCACAGGTGGATGGAATGATTATCCGCAGCGATCAGGTTACAGATGAAGTTGTTGCGGCCGCTCAGAAGCTAAAAATCGTGGTAAGAGCAGGTGCCGGTTACGACAATATTGACCTGGCAGCTTGCACTCAAAAAGACGTTGTGGCCATGAACACCCCTGGCCAAAACTCTAATGCCGTTGCAGAACTTGCCTTCGGTATGATGCTTTACAACGCGAGAAAAGCCTTCAACGGTGCCTCAGGTGTTGAGTTAAGAGACAAGAAAATTGGGATTCATGCCTACGGAAATGTTGGCAAATACGTGGCTACCATTGCCAAAGGGTTTGGCATGACTGTATATGCCCACGATCCTTTCGTGAAAAATGAAGAGATTGAAAAGGACGGTGTAATTCCCGTGGGTAGCGTTGAAGAGCTGTATGCTACCTGCAAGTATATTTCATTGCACATTCCGGCCAATGATAAAACCAAAAAATCTATTAATTACGATTTGTTAAAAACCATGCCCAAAGGAGGTACTTTGGTAAATACTGCCCGCAAAGAGGTAATTGACGAAGACGGTTTGATGAAAGTGATGGAAGAAAGAGCCGACTTCTGCTATCTTTCTGACCTGGCACCCGATTGCAAAGATGCTTTGATCGAAAAATACGCCGACAGAGTAGTATTTACTGCCAAGAAAATGGGAGCGCAAACCTCTGAAGCTAACATCAACGCAGGATTGGCTGCAGCGAAACAAATCGTTGACTTTTTTGAGAAGGGTGATACTACCTTCAAAGTAAATAAATAACAATAAAGGAATAAGCAAAGGAAGGGAACAATTGGATAGAAGGCAGCAGATTTTCGCCTTAATCCTGTTCTTCCCTTCCTGAGCATCGGATAATAACAATTTATAAAATTTAGATTTCATGGCAATTTTAAAACCATTTAAGGGCTTAAGACCCCCCAGGGATATAGTAAATAATTTGGCTTCAAGGCCTTATGATGTGCTCAACTCAGCAGAAGCCCGTCAGGAAGCTGAAGGTAACCCTCACAGTTTTCTCAGGGTTGTAAAACCTGAGATTGAATTACCTGAAAATACCGATTTGTATTCGCAGCTGGTGTATGACAAAGCCGTTGAAAACTTCAAAAAATTCAGAGAGAACGGATGGCTGAAGCAGGATGAAACTGCCAACTATTACGTGTATGCACAAACCTGGGGCGAAAAGATACAATATGGTATCGTAGGTTGCGCCGGTGTAGAAGATTACCTGAATGAGGTAATCAAAAAACACGAGCTTACCCGTCCGGATAAGGAAGAAGATCGTATGAAGCACGTGCGTTACGTGAATGCCAATGCTGAACCCGTATTTTTCTCCTACCCCGCGGTGGCCGAAATTGATAAAATTGTTGCAGAAGCTACTGAGGCAGCACCTTTGTATGATTTCATGGCCGATGATGGCTTTGGCCATAAATTCTGGGTAATCGACAATCGCGAAACTGTAAAGAATCTTGAGCAGCTATTTGCAAACGTACCTGCTTTTTATGTGGCCGACGGGCACCATCGTACTGCTGCTGCTGCACTGGTGGGAGATGAAAAAAGAAAACAAAACCCCAACCATACAGGAGATGAAGAATACAACTTCTTTATGGCTGTTTTGTTTCCCGACAATCAGCTTACCATTATTGATTACAACCGTGTGGTTAAAGACCTTAATGGCCTTTCCAAAGAAGAATTCATGACCAGACTTGAGGAAGTTTTTGTGCTTACCGCCAAAGGTAAAGAGGAATACAAGCCCAACCGCCTGCATAACTTCAGTATGTACATCGATGGCCAATGGTACGAACTGCAGGCCAAAGAAGGTACCTACGACGATAACGACCCCATTGGTGTACTTGATGTTACTATTCTGTCGAACCTTGTACTTGACAACATTTTAGGAATTAAGAACCTGAGAACCGACAAACGCATCGATTTCGTTGGAGGTATCAGAGGGCTGGGCGAATTGAAGAAACGCGTTGACAGTGGTGAAATGGAAGTAGCATTCGCTCTGTACCCTGTTTCAATGAAGCAGTTGATTGATATTGCTGATACCGGCAACATCATGCCTCCCAAAACCACCTGGTTTGAGCCCAAGCTCAGAAGTGGTCTGGTAATACACACCCTGGAAGACTAATTGCTTTCAACCCATCAGGATTTTCTCCTGATTTCACCTCTTGCTCATAGTAGCATAGTTGGATAGTATGCCTCCGGATATTGAACGCTTTATGCAACAATAACCGGAGGCAATTTTATGATTTTTGAATGAAATTGTTTTGGTGCTTTACAATAAAATTGTAACTTTGCACTCCTGAAAAAACCAGCGTATCGGTTTATTGGCTGAATATAAAGGAAAGACTAACAATATAGAAATCAACAGGCCTGTTAAATACAAAATTTTTTTGAGTAATGAAAAAAGATATCCATCCAGAAAACTATCGTTTTGTAATCTTTAAAGATATGTCAAACGAGTATTCCTTCCTTACCCGCTCATCGGCTTCCACCAAGGAAACTGCTGTATGGGAAGAAG
>SLOR01000187.1 GCA_007132395.1 Bacteroidales bacterium | reverse complement strand
CACTGTATTTCAGCCTGTTTTTATTACTTATTGCATTTAGGCTGCTGGTGGTGGGGGAAGAAGCCCTGCTGTTTATCTTTCCTGATGTTTCCTGGGAAACCATGTTCCGCATAGAGTATCTTACCTTTTACCTGTCTCCCGTATTTTTCCTTCTGTTTTTCTATACCTTGTTTACAGAAGAGGTTTCTCTGGCAGTGGTAAAGGTGGGAATTTCCATAAGTGTTGTTTTTTCTTTACTGGTGCTGCTTACTCCCGGCAGGGTTTACATGCACACGCTGACCCTTTACCAGGTGTATGCTACGATTGTGGGTGTTATCTGTTTATATTGGCTGGTGAAAGCCATGCTAAACCAACGAAAAGGGGCCGTGATATTTTTCCTCGGCGGCTTTGTTATGTTTGTTGCTTTGCTGCATGATTTTGTTTACTATCAGGGAATGCTCAGGGGTGTAGAGCTGTTTTCCATGGGCTTGCTGGCATTTACCCTTTGCCAATCCTACGTGCTATCGGTTCGGTTTTCTAAAATCAACAAGAAAAACCATGACCTGCTCAAAAAACTGGATTACCAGAATAAAAATCTGGAACAGATAGTTGAGCAGCGTACCCGCGAATTGCATGAGCAGAAAGAACTATTGATGGAATTCAACAACGAACTGGAGCAACAAAAGGAAGATATAATGGCCCAGACGGAAATGGTGGAAGGCATCAATGATTTGCTGGAAAAGGAACGCAAAACCTCAGAGAAGCTCATACTAAACGTGCTTCCGGGCCATATTGCCCAGGAGCTAAAGGTGCATGGCAAAGCCCTTACCCATACCTATCCCATGGCAAGTGTAATGTTTGTGGACTTTGTGGGGTTTTCCACGGTGGCAGAAACCCTCGACCCGGCCGAGTTGCTCGACGACCTGCATTTTTATTTTGCCAATTTTGACGACGTGGCAAATAAATACAACCTGGAAAAAATCAAAACCATCGGTGATGCCTATATGTGTGTTGGGGGATTGCATGAAGATGCCAATGGGGCAGATGTGATTGCCACGGTAAATGCAGCTTTGGAAATCAGCCAGTTTATTAATGAAAACAAAGAGGAAAAACTGTTTACCGGGGACAGAAGTCTTGATTGCCGCATTGGCATACACACCGGGCCGGTAATTGCCGGGGTGGTGGGTAAGTCTAAATTTGCCTTCGATATTTGGGGCCCTACGGTAAACATTGCCAAAAGGATGGAGTCGGCATGCGAACCCGGCGAGGTAAACCTTTCAGAAACTACCTGGAGCTACGTTAAGGATGCATTTCACTGTGTTGCCCGGGGCGAGATTTCCGTGAAACATAAAAATAACATGAAGATGTTTTACGCGCAGAAGAGAAAATTCTGACATCAGCGATTTAATCCCTCTCCTCCGTCATCCTGCCAGCAGAGCTACACCGCCCCCCAATACATATATCCCAGCCACAAGTTCCACTTTCCAGCCCAGGGTATCGCCAAATTGATTTCCATAAAGCAGACCGCTGAATGAAAGCAGCAGCACCGCCGCCGAAAGGGTAAAGGCAAACCGCATGGTGCTTATGTCCAGAAAGTTTAATGCCAGGCCTGCAAAAAGCATGTTTATGCCCAGGGCAAGCGCCAGGGCAAAAATTACCGGAACCTGATTAATATCAAAAATCCGCTGGCTTGCTTTCTTTTTCCATGCATGCCATACCATGCGCACGCCAATCAGCAGTAAAAAAAGAAAGGCAAGACCATGATGGGGGATGTCGGTGCGGCCCTCCAGGAACCGCCCGGCAAATTCGCCGGCCATCACCATGAGAAAAGTAATAATTGCAAACAGCAGGGCCGTTTTAAGTGGTGTGCCCGGCTTCAGTGCTCCCTTGCCGATGCCGTTGCTTACACTCACGCTGAAATGTTGCATAGCCAGCATCAGGGGCAATATCAGTAAGTATAAAGTAGCCTGTAGTGTCATGGTTTACGCAGTTAAGGATATTTGCTCAATGTGTAGCAGGTTCATTATTTTTTCCAGTCCCTGGCGGTCTGTATCGTCGAAAGCTGCCAGGTCTTTGCTGTCCACATCCAGCACACCAATAATTTCTCCACTGCTGTTCTTCAGAGGCACCACGATTTCGCTGTTGGAGCGGCTGTCGCAGGCGATATGGCCGGGAAATTCATGAACATTGGGCACTACAATAGATTTCTTTTCGGTGATGGCCGCCCAGCAAACGCCTGTGTTTTTTGCCAGGAGCTGACAAGCTACAGGCCCCTGGTAGGGTCCGGCAATAAGTTCTCCTTTGTCGAGGAAGTAAAAGCCGGTCCAGAAAAAATGGTCCATCTTGTGGTGCAACAGGGCAACAAGGGTTGCCATTTGAGAAAGGGAGTTGCCGGGCTTGGCCAGAAGCTCTTGCAACTGTATGTGTATTCGGTCGTATCTTCCCTGTTTTTGTTTTGCGTTCATATAAGGATTATTTTAGATTATTTTGTCTTTATCTGGATTTATGCTGAGCCTCTTTTCTTGGGTTAAAAGGCAGCAAAAAAAGAACCCCGTAAAGAGCACGGGGTTCAAAATTAAGTATAAAAATACACAAATTTGTGTGTTTGCAGCGCTTTCGTTATACTCTTTCCAGTTCAACGGTGAAGTGACGCATAATGGGGGCTTCTGATACAATGTGGAAGCCTTTGGTAATGCTTTCGCGCCGTTCCCATATGTTGGCCAGGGCTACTGCGATATAATCCATGTGGTTGTTGGTATACACCCTGCGGGGTATGGCAAGGCGCAGCAGTTCCAGCACGGGGTAACGGTTTTCGCGGGTAATGGGGTTGCGGTCGGCCAGCAGTGTGCCTATCTCCACACCTCTCACTCCGGCTTCCACGTAAAGTTCTACGCCTAAAGTTTGAGCCTGGTACTGTTCTTTTGGCACGTTGGGTAGAAACTTTTTGGCATCCACAAAAACGGCATGGCCGCCGGTGGGTTCCTGGATGGGTATGCCGAAGGATCTGAGTTTATCACCCAGGTAGGCTACCTGACCTATACGTGCTTCCAGGTAATCGAATTCGGTACCTTCATCGAGCCCCTGCGCCAGGGCTCCCATGTCGCGACCTGCCATTCCTCCGTAGGTAATGAAGCCTTCATACATAATGTTGAAAACACAGGCTTTGTCGTAGAGCGCTTTATCCCTTAGGGCAATAAAACCACCAATGTTTACGATGGCATCTTTTTTACTGCTCATGGTGGCACCATCAACATAGGAGAACATCTCCTTCACAATTTCCTTGACAGTTTTGTTCTCGTAGCCTTTTTCCCGAATCTTGATAAAGTAGGCATTTTCGGCAAAGCGGGCCGCGTCAAATACTGGCATAATGCCATATTTGCGGCATAATGCCGTTACCTCTTTTATGTTTTGCATGGAAACAGGCTGCCCACCCGAAGTGTTGCAGGTTACTGTAATAATGCAAAGGGGAATTTGTTCTTTGGGATACTTTTTGAAAACATCTTCAAGCTTTTGCAGGTCGATGTTGCCTTTGAAGGGATGAAACTCTGAAGTGTTGCATGCTTCGTCAATGGTGCAATCTATGGCACGGGCCCGGCGGTACTCGATGTGTCCCTTGGTAGTATCGAAGTGGGAGTTGCCCGGTACGATATCGTTTTCCTTGATTAGTGCCGAAAAGAGTACGTTTTCCGCAGCACGCCCCTGGTGGGTGGGCAGAAAATACGGCATGCCCAGCAACTCGCTGATGGTATCCTTCAGCTTGTGAAAAGACAGTGAGCCGGCATAACTTTCATCGCCCAGCATAATCTCCGACCACTGCATGTGGCTCATGGCTCCGGTACCCGAGTCGGTAAGCAGATCCACGAAAACGTGATCGCTGCGCAGGTTAAATAAATTATAGCGGGCTTCTTTAATCCATTTTTCGCGCTCCTGGCGGGTGCTGCGATACAAAGGTTCTACTACCTTAATTTTATAAGGTTCTGCATAGGGTAATTCCATAGCAAATATGTTTTTAATTTGATAAGAAAATGGGTGAATGATTGCTGAAAAATACAGCCGGGAGGCCTTTGGTGCAAAGGCTCCGTGGGAAGTAATCAGTAGGTGTCGCGACGTTTGATGTTGCGATATACGAATTTGTGGATATTGGTATTCAGAAACATAGTGAGCTGTTTTTCAGTAAAGGCAAATGTATAAAAAATGATTTATTTTTTCACCCGCGTAACCACTCTAAATTTGCCATACTTCCGCCCAGATGCGCTACTTTATTTTCGACAGGTTGGAAGATGTTTCACTTTAGACGACAAAAAACACTTTTTTGCAAAAAAATAAATTTTTTTCACAATATTTTATTAATTTTAAGTAGCTAATACAATTTTAACTCATGAAAGTAATCCTTACAAACTACGCCCCCTGTTGTTGTGTATTGCAGTTCCTTGCGATGCCTGGGTAGTTTTTTGTTGGATAGTAAACTGAGTTTTGCGTTTTAAATACTTTTCAGCCCCTGCATTGCAAAATGAAGGGGCTTTTTTGTAACCCTTAATGATTACAAGTTTTTATGGAAAATCTAACACAATTTGTTGAAAAGCTTTTCAGGGACCACAGTGCCGAGCCTTGTTTTATGCCTTGCAAAACCGATAGCAACCGGTTTATCAACGACATGTTCCAGCTGCTGTTTCCCCTTGATATGCCACGAAACATGGAAGAGTACCTGCTGCGCTTCCGCGATTCAGAGTTGCAGTTGCGAAAACTGCTTACTCCCCTGAAGGAGTTGCTGAAGGATGACCCCAAAAGCATTCTGGATACTTTTTTCGGCGCACTGCCCGGGGTTTACGAAAACCTGCGCATGGACGCCGAGTCCATCTATAAATTTGATCCTGCCGCCGCCAGTGTGCAGGAAGTTATTCATGCCTACCCCGGCTTTTATGCCATTACCGTGTATCGCATTTGCCATCAGATGGTAAGGCAACAAATCCCTGTGCTTCCCCGCCTTATTTCAGAATATGCCCACGGACGCACAGGAATAGATATTAACCCCGGAGCCAATATCGGCGACAGCTTTTTTATCGACCACGGCACCGGGGTGGTAATCGGAGAAACCACCGATATCGGTAATAATGTTAAGATTTACCAGGGGGTAACCCTGGGTGCACTTACGGTTGAAAAAACACTTGCCGCCACAAAACGACACCCCACCCTGGAGGACAATGTAATTATTTATGCAGGGAGTACCGTGCTGGGTGGCAAAACGGTTATCGGGCGCGATTCCGTTATCGGGGGTAACGTGTGGCTAACCGAATCCGTGCCGCCCAACTCTGTGGTATATCATAAAAGCGAGGTGAGAATCCGCTCCGGGAAAAACTTCGGGGAACCGCTGAATTTCGTCATTTAACATGCAGATAGCCGCTAAATGCGATATTGACAATCTCATATACAATACTATTCTAAATAATCTGATAACTTAGGTAAACCCAAACAAATAAATTTTATGAAAGCAAACAACGTACTTGAACTCATTGGCAATACACCACACCTTCGCATCAATCAGTTGTACTCCGACCGTTATGAGGTATGGATGAAGCTGGAGAAAAACAATCCTGGTGCCAGCATCAAAGACCGCATCGCCCTGTCGATGATAGAAGCTGCTGAACAGGATGGCAGCCTCAAACCGGGAGGTGTAATTGTTGAACCCACCTCGGGCAACACGGGCATAGGCCTGGCAATGGTGGCCGCGGTGAAAGGCTACAAGGTTGTGCTGGTAATGCCCGAGAGCATGTCGCTGGAAAGGCGCCGGCTGATGAAAATATTTGGGGCTGAATTTGTCCTTACTCCACGCGAGAAAGGGATGAAAGGAGCCATTGCAAAAGCTACCGAGCTTGTGGAAAAAGACCCCGATGCCTGGATGCCACGGCAGTTTGACAACCCTGCCAACCCCACAGTGCACAGGGAGAAAACCGCCATGGAAATCCTGGAAGATTTTCCCCAGGGGCTGGATTACCTCATTACAGGAGTAGGCACCGGAGGACATATTACCGGGGTGGCGCAGATTCTGAAAAAAGAATTTCCCGCTCTGAAGGTCTTTGCCGTGGAGCCCGCCCTCTCTCCCGTAATCAGCGGAGGTGAGCCGGGCCCCCATCCCCTGCAGGGCATCGGCGCAGGGTTTATTCCACAGGTGCTTGACAAAAGCATCCTCGACGGGGTCATAACCGTGAGCAAAGAGGAAGCCTTTGACTATACCCGAAAAGCTGCCATGCAGGAAGGTCTCTTTGTCGGTGTTTCCTCCGGGGCCTCCCTGGCCGCGGTAGCCAAAAAACTACCCGATATCCCCGAAGGATCTAAAATCCTAACCTTCTGCTATGATACGGGTGAACGCTACCTCTCGGTGGAGGATTTGTTTGCCTGAGTATTGCTACTCAAACCAGAACCCGGAGCTTCTCATTTTGTTTTGGCTTAACATGTGAGAAGCTCCCTCTTTCAGCTCATGCAAGTTTCATTTGTAAATTTGACTATGGCTATTATATTGCCTACCTTTATAATAAAAACTGCCATATGTACACAGCCATAGTTACAGGGGGAGCGCAGGGCATAGGAAAAGCTATCAGCCAGAAGCTGATGGCGGAAAATGTTTTTGTATTTATTCTTGATAATGACAAGGAAGCCCTGCGGGATTTTGAAAAGGAATGGGAGCAATCCCGCCTGTTTAATGCCATTTATTGCGATGTGTCCAGTGAGCATTTGCTGCATCGCACCCTAAGCAGCATTGAAAAACAGCAACCCTCGCTGAAGTATCTTGTAAATAATGCTGCCGTATCTGAATTCAAACCTATGCAGGAGTTGAGCCTGGAGGAGTGGAATCAAGTGCTGGCGGTTAATCTTACTTCTTACTTTATGACGGTTAAGCACCTGGCGCCCTACCTGAAAGCTACACGGGGAGCGGTGGTAAACCTTTGCAGTACCCGGGCCTTTATGTCGGAGGAAAATTCGGAAGCCTATGCTGCCAGCAAGGGAGGTGTGTTTGCTCTTACGCACGCACAGGCCATAAGTCTGCAGCCTGATGTTAGAGTAAACTCCATCAGTCCCGGCTGGATAGATGTAACCTCGTGGAAGAAGGTGAGCCGGCGTAAAACTCCCATATGGGCTGAAAAGCACCATATGCAGCACCCGGCCGGGCGCATCGGCGTGCCGGAAGACGTGGCCGAACTATGCTGGTTTCTGCTTTCGGAAAAGTCAGGCTTTATAACGGGGCAGGATTTTACCCTCGATGGGGGCATGACCCGTAAAATGATTTACGAAGGGGAATAAAGACAGGATGGTTTAAATACCCTTCATTCGTTTTATTTCGTTAAAATGATCAATGGACTGCTGCTCGTAGCGTTCGCGCGAAGTTTTGCGGTATTCTTCATACTCTTTCTCCAACGTATTCAATTCCCTGGTTTTCTGACGGGTAATAGTATTGGAGCGCTTAAACAATATCAGCGCGATAATGAACAAAACGGCCAGGGCAATAATTATGCTCCACAATACCAGGTTATAAACGGTTTTACTCATGGGTATGCCCAGTAAAAACAGGCTGTCGCGGTCGCGCACGGCAATATCGCGCTCGGTGCTTACCTCTGCTAGCATCTGCTGCATGGAGTCTTTGCTAGCCAGCGCCTGTGCCTGCAGTTGCTTTTGAAGGCTTATCTCTGCATAGGCTCTTTTTAGTGAGTCCAGGGAGTTCCTTCTTATTTTCTGAAACATATCCTCTCGTATGGCCCGGAAATTATTATATATCCCGGTGCGCTCGTGCAGATGCTCGAATTGCTGCTCAAGGGTGCCTTCATCAAGCACCTCGGGCATGGCCTGGGCATTGGCAGGACGGGCTGCCAGTAAAAAAATCAGGCTTAAGGCAAAGAAAATAAATGGATAAAATGGTTTCATGACACTTGGTTTTTATGGTTACTCTCAATCAGATTTTCAAAT